>JAESTB010000306.1 GCA_016763815.1 Arenicella sp. | reverse complement strand
CATCGACCGCGGCCGTTGCATCACTCTTATCTGCGCCTTGAATAGAACAGATGGTCTTACCATTAGCCGGGTTGGTTACTTCAAAACTGTCGCCGTTGCTTGGCTGCCATTGGCCGTTGATATAACTACAATTTTTGACTAGTGTCGGGTTTAGTGTGTTCATAAGTACATGCCTAAATAGTTCTGTAATAACAGTAACTACTGTTCGTCTTCATTGATTGAGTTGACTAAGTCTTCAAGTAATTCTTGTAGTAGCTCGAGCTTGCCGTTGCCGAATTGGCGGCTAATAAATCGGTAACGCTCTTCTGACTTTGGCGCGATTAATTTAACTATCTCTCGGCCGTCTTGAGTGAGGTATAAAGTCGTTCGGCGTTGGTCAGATGCCACGTTACGCCGCTCTATTAGCTCGCGAGATTCTAAGTTCTGAACAATACGAGACATGCTAGGTTTGAGTAGGTAACAACGCTTTGACAGTTCAGAAATGTCGATGCCATCTTCTTGCTCAAGCGAGCGAATGACTCGCCATTGCTGAGCCGATAGCCCATGCTCTTTTAACGATGGAATAAACTTAGACATCACCGCTTCACGAGCACGAAGCAATGACATTGGCAGCGAGCGGTCAAATTCTGGTAGCTGGACGCTACCTGATTTGTTCACCGTGTCTGGCAACAGCGAACTGAGCTGACGCTTATTTTGATTCGATTGGCTCATCAATAACTCCATTGACTAATTTACCTATGCCTTCAACTTCTACTTCAATTATGTCGCCCGGTACTAAATACTTGGGTGGGTCAAAACGTGCGCCTGCACCGTTAGGTGTACCCGTTGCGATGATGTCACCGGGCTTGAGGTGGAAGAATTTCGAGCAATAGCTGATGATGTATTTTAATGGAAACATCATACTCGCAGTAGTGTCATCTTGCCGTAGCTCACCATTAACGTTGGTGGTGATATGCATGTTTTCGTATTTTTGCGCATCGAACTCATCGGCACTTACCATCCAAGGGCCTAAAGAGCCCGAGTTAACGAAGTTCTTGCCTTGAGTAACATTGAACTTTGCGTGTCGAACCCAGTCGCGTAGCGTGCCCTCATTCATGATCGTCAGGCCGGCGATATGGTCGTAAGCGTCTTCTTCCGCTATACGGCGGCCTTCTTTGCCTATGACAATAACAATTTCACCTTCGTAATCAAGCTGGTCTGATTCAGGCGGACGCCATAGCGGTTCTTTATGCACAGTGAATGAGTCGGGTGTACGCATAAACAGACTAGGGAATACGGGGTCAGCCGAGCCGTCTTTGTATTCAGCATTGCGGTTTTTGTAGTTCACTCCTATGCATGCGATTTTGCCTGGATTGGTAATCGGTGCGCGAAATTGGACATCACTCAGGCTAATGAAGTTACTACCTTGAATAGCGTGTAATTTTGCTTGATCTAGCTGCTGGTTTTCAATTGCTGATTGCAGTGTGCCGCCCATGATCAGCCCTAGGTCAACGATGACCTGTTTAGAGTCACCTTGATCTAGAACGGCTCCCCATGAGTTGACGCCATTATGTGTAAAACTCAAAAACTTCATATTGATCTCCTACTTGACCGTGTGTTGATAAGCCCGTGCAAATCACATTTAGATATGGATATGTTGTGCTTTATTAATTAACATGTTAACTTAAATAAGAGACGTACAGCAAGATAAAAGTTTGAATAAGGCTATATATTGCTGTTGAAAACACTTTATTGATTAACGCATTATCTATTATTGGAGTACGGTATGTCCGCCCTAGAGCAAAATATTGCATCAGCCGAAGCTTATCTGGAACGTTTTAAAGCCAACACAGTCGGCCACTTTATTGCCGGTAAGCCAGTATTAGCCGCGGGTGCAAAAACCTATACAAACGTAACGCCCACCAATAATAGCTCCTTAGGTGAAGTGGTAATCGGGACTGAAGCTGATGTGGACCAAGCTTGCGAAGCGGCTGAAGCCGCCTTCGTGGCGTGGCGTGATATGCCGGGTTCTGAGCGCAAAAAAATACTGCATCACTTTGCTGATAAAATTGTCGAGAGAGCCGAAGGAATCGCTCTGGTCGAGTCAATGGACTGCGGTCAGCCGATTCGGTTTATGAAGCAAGCGGCTATTCGTGGCGCGGCCAACTTTCGCTTCTTTGCTGATAAAGCGGCTGAAGCGAAGAACGGTCTTTCACTGCATCAAGAAGAACACACCAATTTCACTGTGCGCACTCCCATTGGCCCTGTTGGAATCATCACTCCTTGGAATACGCCGTTTATGTTAGCCACCTGGAAGATCGCGCCCGCGTTAGCCGCCGGTTGTACTATTGTGCATAAGCCTGCTGAACTAACGCCCTTGAGCGCAATGTTACTGGCGGAGATTGCCGCTGATGCGGGCTTGCTATCCGGGGTTTGGAATACAGTCAATGGTTTTGGCGAAGTCGCCGGTAAGCGCCTGACGGAGCATCCAGCAATTAAAGCGGTGGCGTTGGTTGGTGAATCTTCTACTGGTAGTCATATTATGCGCCAAGGCGCTGATACGCTAAAGCGTATGCATTTTGAGCTCGGTGGCAAGAACCCTGTGATTGTGTTTGATGATGCTGATTTTGATCGAGCGTTAGATGCGGTAGTGTTCATGATCTATAGTTTGAATGGTCAACGTTGTACATCGTCTAGCCGCCTTGTGCTTCAATCAGGAATTAAACACAAATTCTTAGCCGCGCTTAGTCAGCGTGTAAAAGCGCTAAAGGTAGGCCACCCGTTGGACCCTCAAACCGAGGTTGGGCCTCTGGTGCATGTAGAACATTTTGAAAAAGTACTTAGCTATATGGACATCGCCAAGCAAGATGGCGCGAGCATTGAAGTGGGTGGTGCGGGTTACGATCACGGCCATTGTTCCGTAGCAACAGCGTCTAATTTAGCTAAGGGTAACTTTGTTCAACCGACGTTGTTTTGCGTTGCTAATAATAAGATGCGCATTGCTCAGGAAGAAATTTTTGGCCCGGTGTTAACCGCTATTGAGTTTGATACTGAAGCGCAAGCGATCGAGATTGCTAACGACACGGCATACGGTTTAGCCGGTTATATTTGGACTAATGATAATAGCCGTGCGATGCGCTTAGCGCATGCGATTGACGCTGGCATGTTGTGGATTAATTCTGAGAATAACCGCAACTTACCATCGCCATTTGGCGGTACCAAAATGTCGGGTATTGGTCGTGATGGCGGAGACTATAGTTTTGATTTTTATATGGAAACTAAAAACGTTTGCATCGCTCATGGCACGCATAAGGTTCCGGTATTAGGGGCGGTCAACGACTAGTTTAATTATTGGTGCAAAGATCTCTATTTGTTTAACTATTAGTGAAGGAATATATGGCACATTTTGTATTAGAATTTTCAGACAATCTTGATCATAGCCAATCATCGATTCAACGTTTGTTTGAAGCACTACACCAGTCGGCCGAGTTAACGGGGTTGTTTCCACTAAAGGGCATTCGTAGTCGAGCCTACCCTTGCCGCCATTATCGTATGGCGGATGGAAATGCTGAACATGGTTTTGCGCACCTCGAAGTCAAGCTTGGAGCAGGGCGCTCATTGGAAGATAGGCAGATGGCGGCGGAGTTGTTTTTTAATGTGTTCTGTGATCATTTCTCTGACCAAGTTGCACAACGTGGTATGGCTCTTTCATTTGAAATGAAAGAGTTGGAGCCAGTGCTGAAATTCAATAAAAACAATATCCAGGATTATTTGTAAGCAATGTTAAACCAGCAAGAAATTCAAGCGGCCGCGAATGATCTCTATGAAGCCGAGAAATCGCGCCAACAAATTGACCCTATTACATTAACTTACCCTGAAATGAGCATGGACGACGCCTACGCGGTTCAGAAGGCTTGGGTTAGTCGCAAGGTTGAGGGCGATGGGCGTAAGGTGGTAGGGTATAAAATTGGCCTAACGTCTAGAGCGATGCAGCGTGTCATGAAAATCGACACGCCTGACTACGGCGTACTGCTCGATGACATGGTGTTTCCAAATAACGGCGAAATCATGGCCGCTAACTTCCTCGACCCGCAAATAGAAGTTGAGTTAGCGTTTGTATTGAAAGATCGTCTATTTGGTGAGAACGTGACGTTCGAGCAAGTGATGGCAGCGACAGACTATGTGATCCCGGCTTTTTAGTTAATTGCGGCCCGCAGTTACCGGGTACACCCTGAGACTGGGTATACGCGTACGGTGGTTGATACTATTTCCGATAATGCCGCAAATGCTGGCATTATTATGGGCGGGCGCAAAGTTAAGCCCGATGAAATGGACCTCCGATGGGCCGGCGCAATTGTCAAGCGCAACGACGTTATTGAGCAAACGGGTTTAGCCGCGGCGGTATTGAATCATCCTGCCAATGGCATTTGTTGGATTG
>JAESTB010000305.1 GCA_016763815.1 Arenicella sp. | reverse complement strand
TTAATAGCTTTCTTTACCGTTAAGCGAAGCTCGTAAGTATAGTTACCTGGGTTTTTAACTTCCCCACCAATTGAGAATGGCCGGTATTCAATCACCGACACAGCAATATTCGGTTTCAACAACACCCTACCTTTGAGGCCGTTGACTAACTCCCTCTCCACTTGACTAGTAGTCTTACCAATCAACGTTAACTCATCGAGATAAGGGTAAGAAAGCAGACCGGTATTGCCAATCGTAACGTCAAATGACATATCTGGTTCTTCGAAAACGAAAATTTTAATCGTATCGCCAACCCCCAAAGAATAAGAAGAATCTACCTGCGCATTGACAGTCGAAATTATAGACATGCCTATCCAAAACAGCGCTAATATGCTTAACCTTTGAATCATTGTAAAAGTTGTCCTTGTTCGACTAATGCAAATGCTATGACTGTTATAAACCGATTTCAAACGACAGTAGGATAGTGTTGCTGTCAAAATCAAATTGAGCAAGGTTGGAATCTTTGTCTTGATACTCGTAACGAAGATTCCATTCCGCACTCTTGCTAGTGCGGTACTTAACACCAAAACCCAATTGATCAAAGTCGTCATCGCGTGTGACCGATTCAAAATCGACAGAACCTGTTGTTAACGACGTCGTTAGCCCCCAACGCTGCGACAATGAATGTTCCCAACTCACTGAGACTTGTTTAACTTCTTGAAACAAGCCAGTTCCAGCTTGTTCAAGCGGTTTCGAAAAACTCTCGATAATGACACTATCGCGCGAACTTGGGGACCATTCGATTTGAGCATTCCAAGTCGCAACCGATTCATCAACATTGATGTTATCAAAATCCTTCTTTGTTACACCCAAACTGACTTCGCCTGACGTCAAACGAGAAAAACGCCATTTAACACCCGCTAGTGCAGAACTCTCACTATTATCTAGCTCTGTGCCGACCAAGGCAAACGGATCAGAATAATCAAAATCAGCATAAGCAAAATCAACAAATAATTGGGTCGCAACCGAGTATTGATACGCTAGGCGGGCACTAAATAGATTCAGCTCATAATCTCTACCAAAATTAATTTCAGGGAAGTTATCAAATTCTAAATCTGTGTATTCATAACCCAACTCTAGACTTGGGCCTACCGTCTCGCTGCCAAGACGGTAGTCGGCGCTAAAACCTTGACGAGTAAATTCGGTAGGGCCATCGACGATACCATTAGTGCCTTCAAGAATGTCCGTGCCTCGAATATTGTTGCCGTCTTCAAAATTAACTCCTAGACCGAACTCGCTGGTCGCGTTAACTTTAGCTAAGTACTCCGCGTGTAATTTGGTAGATAAAAAATTGTCTCCGCTATTATCGAAAAACAGATTTCCATCACCCTCATACTCCAACGTTATTCGGCGTTTAGCAGTTTCATTAATAGCCTGAACAAGCGGTTCAAATCGAAAAAATGCCGTACTCTCTTCCACCGTCGAACCGCTAAAAGCATTATCGCTATAACCTAAAGCGTTGTTAATTGAGGCTGTCACATCAAAGTTCCCGACTTTGTGAGGCCGAGCTTCAATCGCATCAGCCGTGACAGACACAAAACCACTGAAGACCATAGAAAATGCCAATAACGCTTTGTTGTTAGTTTTGTTATACATATTTATTCCCACTATTAAGGTATCGCCACTTGAAACAAAATCTAAATATCTATCCAATTATCAGTAAGAAGAGTTCCTAATATCGCACTGCGAAACACCCCGACTGCCTCTATCATATTTAATAATACTCTTAAAAAGCAGTATCAATACGGCTTGCTTTGTTGGACTCTAATCTAGTGATATACTATTTTCAACAAATTACTAACACTATCTCTATATTAGCCTCAGTATTCCACTGAACGGTTACTAATTAGATAACGGAGTTTGATATGACATCTATGACAGAATTTAGCCATCGCATTGTAAAAGTGGCCGTTTTATTTATATCTCTTATTGTAACAAGCAACGCGTTTGCGGAGCATGCCGCCATCTCAGCTATCTCTGGTTTTGTCACCGCCACCAATGTCGATGGAGAAGTACGTAGACTAAAGAGTGGAGACCCACTTGAGCACGGCGACGTTATCACCACTGGCGAAGACGCATCGGCTTCAATCAGCTATAACGATGGCACGGCAATTAGTTTAAATGCCTTGGCGAGCCACACTATTAATTATGGCAGCACTGGTGGCGGTGCATTTGTACAGCGAACACTTGGCGCAGGTTCAACAAAATTATCTACAGCCACATCAGCTGGCGGCACAACATCGGTACCGACCAACCCAGGCTCAGGCGGTACCCCAGTTCAATAAAACAGTTCAATAGGCAGTTTCAACAACTGATTTATAGCGACTGAAGATACATAATCCGCTACAAACATTAACACGCTATGCATAAGGGCCTCAGTAAATGGGGCCCTTATGCATAGCGTGTTACGTGACCACCCAACCTTCATTTTGCAACAAAGACATAGTGGAAATCAACGCAACAGCCATTTCCAATTACGCTACTTTCCAATTACGCTACTTAGACTAAACCCTTGATGCAAAAAATAGCGCTTTCCTTTGCCTTGATATTAGCGATAAGCGCCAGTCTAATCAAAGCAGGTATGCTCCAATGGGCTTCATTATCGTGGGCCGCAACGGCGGCTCTCGGCCTCTCAGTCACCGTGTCAGTTTCACTGAATAAGAAAGAGCTATTATTCAAGCGTTTAACGCATCCAGCATTTCTATGCTTTATTGGCTTTCAGCTTTGGGTTTGTGTTCAAATTTTCACCCCAGTATCACTCAACACAGCAGCGAGTATCGAGAACGCTTTATTAGGCGCTGGTTTTTGCTGCCTTCTTATTTTGTTATATTTTGGCCTACGACAACCTCAGCACCTTATCTTAATTTATAAAACCTTACTCATATTCGGTTTGCTGCAAGCCACCTATGGCCTTGCAATTGCAATTAGCCAACATAACCAATTATTATGGATGGAAAAAATATTTTACCTTGATCGACCGACCGGTACATTTGTTAACCCAAACCATTTCGCAGCTTATCTTTCGATTATATTGATCATGTTGATCAGCCATGCTGCTTGCCATGCAGACAACAACAAAAACGCTAGAAAATCTCTGTTTTGGGCTTTATATGATCAAGTTTATAACCCACATAACATAATCGCTGGCATATTAATCATTACCATATTAGCGACAAAATCGATTGGAATTCTCGGGGCTCTCAGCCTTACCCTACTAACGGCATGTATTGTCATATCACTCAAACATAGCCAGATTAAAGCACTAATAATTACCCTCTTTTGTGCCAGTGCCATACTAATACTATTCATTTTATCCATTGATTACTCTATTCTTGAACAAGAAATAGAAGCCTTATCACATACGGTCAATCGCCGACTAGCACTCAGCGGCGCGAGCTTGAGCATGGTTAGTGAACACTGGTTGTTAGGTGTCGGTGGCGGCGCGTTTTATTCGGTTTTTTCAGCGTTTCGTGATCTTGATATAGGGCATTCCTACTATAACTACGCACACAACGACTACCTTCAGTTCTGGGCCGAGTACGGCATCATTGGCTTGAGCCTGTTAATAGCATTTTTATTTTTCACCTTGAGAGAAAACCTATTGGTTCTAAAAAAATCTCGCAACCCGTTAAAACGCACTTTTGCCTATACCAGTCTATACAGCAGCTTAGTACTGGCAATCCATTCTCTAGTTGATTTTCCACTGCATATCCCAGGCTATAGCGTGCTGTATCTAAGTATTATTTCTGTTAATGTGGCGTTATCGATGAATGGTAAAAACCTCATGCCAACAAAAAATAGTTAACCGCAGAATGAGCACATCTTATTTTGTTCATACAAACAATCCATCATGAGTAATCACGTTTTTGTGTCCGTAGGCTCACGCTTTCCAATGGATCGTTTGTTAGTTGCATTAGATCATTTTTCCGCTAGACACCCGAGGTTTAAGGTCCACGCTCAAAGCGGTAAAAGCACCCAGCCCTTGCCTCATACTTCTTCACAGAGTTGGTTTAACCCTAAGGAATTCGAACAAGCAGTTATTGATTGCGACATATTCGTCAGCCATGCCGGTATGGGCAACATCTTACTCGCGGCTCAACATGAAAAGCCAATAGTAATCATGCCTCGTCAATTTCAGTATGGGGAGCACATAAATGATCACCAACTCGCAACCGCCGAGGGTCTCAAAGACCGACCTTTTATTTATGTAGTCAATAC
>JAESTB010000304.1 GCA_016763815.1 Arenicella sp. | reverse complement strand
TTTCTACATTGGCACCAATAACTCAGCCCACGACCATTACCTGCTGTTAACTCTTGGCATCTTGTCCAAACAGTCGAGACAAGATCCCGTCTGCCTCGGTTTGTCTGACTCAAATGATCTAGTTATCTGGAATTCGTATGGATGTTCCTTTATTTCTTTGAAAAACTAAGTGAGACGCGCAATTATTAATACTCAATCTATCACTTATAGGGTGGTGAACAAAATGTTAACTCCTCCTGTTCAGCGTCTTATTACCGCAAAAAAACAGTTAACTTGGATAAATTTTCTAGTGTTTATCATTTCAAAAGTAACTGGAAGATTGTTTCAACGCTATGCAATACCAAGCTACTCGCAATTTGGAGAAGACAGAATTATTGGATCGTTTTTCGCTGACAAAGAAAAGGGATTTTACGTTGATGTAGGATGCAATCATCCCGTCGCATATTCAAATACTTGGAAACTTTATATTAGAGGCTGGTGTGGTATCTGTATAGATGCAAACGCAGACCTTATTTCGGAGTTTCAGAAAGTTCGCCCTATGGATACGGCACTTCAGAAAGTAATTTCCGACAAAAAGAAAGAGGTAGAGTTCTACTACTCAAAAACGTCTCATTTAATCAGTGGTATCGGCTCGAAAACTGAAGGCTTCTGGAAAAGAACCTCTGAGAATTCGAATGTCGTTAAGTGCGAATCCGTTACATTATGTGACGTGTTGACGGAATACAATGCACCTCAGGAATTTGATTTATTGAACATTGATGTAGAGGGCGAAGAGTTACCTGTACTTAATTCACTGAATTTTGACAAATACACGCCTCAACTGATCACCGTTGAGATGCATGATTTTGATATCGCCTTAGCTGCGGAAAATGCCGTTTACAAACTACTGGTGGAGCGCGGATACTCTATGGTTTCATATCTGCAGCCAACTGGTTTTTTCTCATTAAAGAAAGACGATGGCTAAGATATATCTAGCCTGTGAGGCGTCTACTGATGATCATCCATTCGCCCAGCGCGATTATGAAAGAATGATCTATTACGCATCTACGGATAAGTTAGGAAACCACGATGTGTGCAATAACCCAGAGGATGCTGAAATAATTGTTTTCATCGGCTCAGCCAAGCCTAATTTTTCGGATATAAAAGGATCATCGCTTTATAAAAAACACCGAGATAAATCTGTTGTCTTTTATTCTGGAGACAGAGGCATACCGATATTGCCTGGTCTGTACGCGTGTCTCGAAAACAAGTTAGCAATACGCCACCGAAAATCAGTTTTGTCTTGCTATTACCTCCGTGTAACAGACAACACGTCTTTAGATATTGATGAAAATATTGATGATGCAGAATATTTATATTCATTTATAGGTAATGCGAATAATCACCCTGTACGTAAAAAAATATGCCGTTTTTCTGGTGAGCGATCATTCTTAAATGACTCATCATTGGATGTGAGACAGCAGGACGATGGGATCACGGGGGAGAACAAAGACCGAGGATTACTCTATAGAGATGTCTTAACTCAAAGCAAATTTGTCCTTTGCCCACGGGGGGTTGGTGTTTCTTCGTGGAGACTTTTTGAAACTATGAGAGCCGGCCGAGTTCCTGTAATTATATCTGATGATTGGATTCCACCAGTTGGTCCAACATGGGATAGCTTTGCGTTGTTTGTCAAAGAACGTGACGTAATGGGGATACCAAAATTATTAGAAGAAACAGAAACAGAAGCAGTTATACTCGGTGCCAATGCGCGTAAAGAATGGGAAAAGTGGTATTCGGAAGAGGTTGTCTTTTCGACAATAATGGATCTATTATTATTAACTCATTCAAAGGCGTTGAAAGAAAATAAACTGCTTGCTGCTCTGACCTATACTCAGTATTTAAGACCCTATTATCTCAGGCATTGGATATTGTCTCCTTTGAAGCAACGTTTAAAAGGGTTTTGGTCGGAAAGTAAATAAAACGCGTTTGTGCTGAAACCGACCTGCACAAATACAGGTGCTTTGGTTGACTTTTTAAGTGCCGAACACAAAAGAGGTTAATGGCAAATGTTGGTGTGCCCGGCTATCGCCCTAGTTAAGAGTTGAACAATGTCCTATATGAAGAAAATCTCCAGTTATTGGTTTACGAAATTTGGTTTAGAGCAATTGTCAGTTTTTTATGGCTATCTCAAAAAATCAGGTTGGCGAAGATCTGTGTTTTCTCACAAGCCTGTGGATCAAGTTGGTGAGCCAATCCCATGGTATTGCTATGCAGCTATATACTTTTTAGATCAACGTTTAAATCAAATAGATAAATGTGATATCAGGGTGTTTGAATTTGGTTCAGGCAATTCGACATTGTGGTGGTCGAAATATGCTTCATCGGTAATTTCAGTAGAGGATAATAACGAGTGGTACTCCTATGTGTTAAAACATAAGCCAATGAATGTTACGTACAAATTTGCAGAAGGTGAGCATGACTACTTGGAAAGCCTTTTGTCTGAAAAGAGCAACTTTTCATTTATTGTGGTTGATGGAACTTATCGAGAGGCTTGTGTGACAGAAGCTGTAAAGAAACTGACAGACGATGGAGTATTAATAATAGATAACTCAGACTGGGATTCGTTACAGGAGACATTAATTCAACTTGAACAAAATGGGTTTCGTAGAATTGAGTTTTATAGTTTGGGTCCAGTTAACGGACACCCGTGGGGCACATCAATTCTGTATCGGGATAACAATATTCTCAAGCTGTGATTTTGAATACTAAAGAATATGGGAACGTATCACAAAGCCATAGAACCGGTGTCAAATAAAAACATTAAGAGTGATAATTCAGAATTAGCTAGCGATAAGTCATCAATACTGAGTTGACGCAAATGTGATTCCACAAAAGTAGCAAATCTCGAAGCAAAGGGCTGGAGATCCTAGTAATAAGATTTATTGCACGCCGTCCATGCCGCGGCATTCACTGTTATCACCGCTTTTGGCATAAGAACAGTTCATTATAGATAAACGTCGTTCGGTGCCAGCGAGAGCGGCGTTAAAGCCAGCGCCAACATATACCGCTTAATCGAAACGGCCAAGGCGAACGGCCTAGAGCCGTTCGCGTACCTAAAACGAATGTTCACAGAACTTCCGGGCTTTGATGATGTTGATCGATTGTTGCCAGAAAACATTCAGAAGGCAGCAAAATAAGAAACCGCCCGCACGGTAAGGGCATAGCAAAAGCCGACTTGCGAATAACAACGCTAAGTTTTCCGTTAAGTTGACCATCCGTGGTCGAACGCTGTTGAAGAATCAAAAATGAAATAATTACTCGTCGCTTCACCCTAGAAGGTGATATTGATAAAACAATCAATGATGTAGTTTACTGGGCGCTTACTTAATAACCAAGAGGACTTCATTTCAATAATTAGTGCTACGGGCCACGCTACAGTAGAAATGGTTAAATATTACGACACTAGAGACACGTTAAAAAATAATGCCGTTCATGGCATGAGTAAACGACTCGCAAATTACCACCTAAACTTAAGCTGAGTTTGAGAAGTTTTTCTGACGTCGGCGGGGTTCTAAGCGCGGCGTAGGCTAATCGAGGAATCATATCGGGTAGGCTAAAACGACGACTAAATAGATACTGAAATTCAGACAGGTAACGCTGGGCATATCTTGGTCGAACGGAATGATAGGTGCTTCTCAATG
>JAESTB010000303.1 GCA_016763815.1 Arenicella sp. | reverse complement strand
GTCGTTTGTTGGAATACAGTTTGATCAAGTTTCTCGTTTTGGGTAAAAAATTGAATGCTCAGACCGATGCCGATTAAAATTAGAGCCGCGAGTATTAATGCGAATTTTTTCATTGCTTGATTACCGTTGAGTATCGGGCTATGGATCGTTTGTCCATTTTGCGAGATAGCTGTTTTTACACTATAAAACTAAAACCACTATGTGATTGATCTTTAGAGACCCTTAACCGTAGGGAAATCATTCAATAGCGACTTATTTTCAGATCGAATTAACGGCAATGTCTCGATTCTGACTAGAGTATTGGGCTGAGATGAGATAGTTTCCGTCTTCTCAACGCTAACGTATCACTCGTTAGATATAAAATATAAATCAGGACCGATAGATGGAATCAATAATGCCCTCGCTACTTACTCTATTTTTACTAGTGGTGGCGGCCTTTGTGGCGGGCTATATCGACACGTTGGTAGGCGGTGGTGGTTTGATAACGATCCCGGCGTTAATGCTGGCGGGAGTGCCACCGATTTTCGCTTTGGGCACTAATAAACTGCAGGCTGTGGCCGGCTCAGGTACCGCAGCGTTAACCATGTTTCGCCGAGGTAAGGTTAAATTCGAAGATGTTAGCCGTTTAATGGGCTTTGCGTTTCTTGGCTCTTTGGTTGGAGCCGTTGCGGTGCAATATTTTGACGCTACAGTTTTAAACCTTGTAATTCCGTTAGTGATCATTTTTATTGCGATTTATTTTTTATGCGCGCCAGCTCAATCATTGGTTGACGCACCGGCTAAATTGTCAGCCAAGACTTTTGGTTTAACAGCCGTTCCTGGGATCGGGCTTTATGACGGCATGTTTGGGCCGGGTACCGGGTCTTTCTTTGTGTGGGCAGGAGTGTCTCTACGCGGGCAGCCAATTGTGTATTCAACTATGGCGGCGAAGTCACTCAACGTTGCCACTAATGTGGCTGCGCTTTTAGTGTTTGCTTTTTATGCTAAAGTACTGTGGAAGGTAGGCTTGGTTATGATGGTCGGGCAAGCGTTGGGCGCATGGCTTGGTGCACGCTCATTAATGACCATTAACCCTTCGTCTTTGCGATACTTGGTTATTGCTGTGTGTTTTATAATTTTGCTTGCGTGGGCAATTCGATGAATGATAAAATCACTAATGAATTTTTAAAGTATCGACGAGTTATCTCTTCGTTGCTTAGTAAGATTCGACCGTCTGCAAGTTATCAAGACATAGAGGATATTCTTCAGGACACCTACATCAATACCTATCAGTCGTCTTTAAAACAGGAGATTCGTTTTCCTAAGGCGTTCATGGTTAAAACCGCTATCCGCTTGGCAAACAGACAAATTTCCGTCGCACAACGAATTGATTGCGATGTTGATATTGAACAGCGCCCGAATGAAAGTCTATCGTTTTATGACGCGTCTGATTTTTGCAGTCGGACCGAAAATGAAGTGTTTAGCCAAAAAGACTTTAGTTTTTTATGTGAGGCGGTGAATGAATTACCAGAACAATGCGGTAAGGTCTTCGTATTAAAAAAAGTATACGGATTGTCTCAGCGCGAGATCGCGGAGCAGCTGATTATTAGCGAAAGTACCGTTGAGAAACACGTGGCCAAAGGCTTACGGCGTATAATGAAGGCTTACAATCAGCAACAAGGCATAGACTCAGAGTCTAATCTGGCGAACCTGAAACCAAGGCGCAAAGTTAAGCGGGTAGGGTTATGAACACCATCGCGTTTCCCAATCTCAGAGAAATAGACGCTCAAGCGGCCAATTGGGTTGCTAAAATTGACCGAGGCCTTTCAAGCGATGAACAAGTGTTGCTTGAAGTATGGTTGGCGGAGTCAGAGTTTTATGGAGATGCCCTGGTAAAGTGCGCTCCAATGTGGGATCTACTGGATGTATTGAAACCAATTTCAACACTGATGCCGATTAAAGAAGAAGCAAATATAAACTCATCCCAAGAGCAAAACAAGTTTGACCTTCCGGCAACTAAGGCTTGGCTGATTGCCGCTAGCTTTATGCTGTTGATTGGGGCTTTGATATACTCTAACTCTCCAATTTCAGGTGATTCCTCTTTGCTTCCACTGGCCGAGGAGCGTACTGATATAGCGCCATTTGCATCACATACTTACAAAACGGCGGTTGGTGAGATTTCGACCGTCTCTCTGACCGACGGAAGCACATTAGAACTCAATACAGATTCGGAAGTTCGGGTTCGTTTCACAGACTCGCAAAGAAATATCGAACTACTGAGAGGCGAAGTCTATTTTGATGTTGCTAAAAATGCCGCCAAACCGTTTGAGGTTAAGGTTGGTCAGGATAAGGTGACGGCGATCGGAACTGCTTTCAGTATTGATGCCGGTGAATCGTTAGACGATAGCCGATCAGTGCTAGAAGTGATCGTTACACACGGTAAAGTTCGCGTAACAAGTAGCAATAGACAACTACCACTGTACCTTGAACACGGTCAAAAAGCGGTCGCGCGCGATGACTCATTTGAGGTGAGTTATCAGAGTGGCGCTCGATTTAACCTTGCATGGAGAGAGGGTATGATTGTTTTCCAAGGTGAAAGCTTAATGGACGTGGTGCGCGAGATTAACCGTTATACCCCGCTCAAATTTCGCCTGATGGATCCGCAGCTCGAATCGATATCGGTCGGCGGATTTTTTAAAACTGGAGATTTAGATCAATTATTAGCGGTACTTGAAAGTAATTTTTCAGTGTCGAGCGAAATTGTAGGCGACGAAATACTCTTAACTAAAGCAAAGTGATGCAAATCGCTTCGATGTAAGTTCTGTTACATCTTAGGGACTGAGGTATAAAACTTTAATCAAATTGAACATTCGACATAAATACTCAACTACGATAGCGGAAAATACTCTGTTGCTTCTCTGTCTATATGAGAGCCCAGAGTTTGAGTAAGTTATCGACCGTGATGAATTTTTCTAAGTGGTTGGTTTGCGCCATATTTATTAGTACTTTTTATTGGCCGGTAGCTAGTGTCGCTCAGTTGCGCGACGGTAGCGACGAATTTTACTTCAATATTCCACGGCTCTCAGCCGACAAAGCCCTTACTCGATTTGCTAGACAAGCCGATTTGACTTTGTTGTTTCCATATAAAGAGGTGAGAAGAGTAAAAACACGACCTCTTTTTGGCCGATATTCTATCGGCGATGGGCTGCGACAGATGTTAAGAGGTACTGGTATCGTAATCAGTGCGGGCGTTGGCAATATAAATGAATCCGAATATCTGGCAGCAGATAATCAAAACAAACTTAATATTGAAGAGGAGTTAGACGTGCAATCTTTACCAAAAAAATTAATACCAAGCGTTATCAGCTTAGCCATCGCCAGTGCCACGTTTGGTACAGCGCAAGCTCAAGCGCAAGAAGAACTAGCTACTAAATTAGAAGAAGTCGTTGTTTTAGGTAGTCGAAGCTCTAAACCGCGTTCGGCGGCAGACTCGCCAGTCCCTGTTGACGTCATTAGTGGAGAAGATTTTTCTGCGTTAGGCAATGGAGCTGACATAACAGATAACTTAAAAGCGCTAGTGCCTTCCTATACGGCTACACCAGCTACTGGCGACGGTAGTGCCTTTATTCGGCCGACATCGCTACGTGGTATGTCGCCTGACCAGACTCTAATCTTAATGAATGGAAAGCGTCGCCACCGCTCCTCGTTAGTACAATTTTTTGCTCCCGCCGCAGGTAATGGCTCACACGGTGTTGATGTGGGCATGATCCCAAGTGTTGCTCTTAAGAATATTCAAGTTCTGCGTGATGGTGCTGCGGCTCAATACGGTTCTGATGCGATTGCTGGCGTAATGAACTTTGAACTTAAAGATGCCGATCAGGGTGGTCACGTCGAAGTCACTTACGGTGAGTTCTACGACGGTGAAAGCAGCTTGAAAGTTGGCGCTAACTTAGGCTTTAAGATTGCTGAAAATGGCTTCTTAAATGCCAGTATTGAATTTGTCGACAATGATGCATTATCGCGCGGCGTTATTCGCCCAGATGCACAAGCGTTGGTAGATGCTGGAGTGCAAGGTGTCGGTGCCGACTCTCCTTTTGGTGATGCGCCCTTTACGCAAACATGGGGCCGCCCAGAAACTGAAGCCCTGAGGCTTGCATGGAATTCTGGCATTGAGCTTAGCAATGGCGCGGAATTGTATTCGTTTGGTAATTACGCCGAGACCGAAGGTCGCTATCGTTTTTTCTATCGAAACCTCTCAAACTCGGCAGTAACAAGCACCTGTGCTCAAAATCCCGCTCTACAACTTTGTAATGTCGGTTTTACCCCGTTTCTTGACGGCGATCAAACCGATATGAGTTTTGTATCTGGCCTTCGAGGTGAGTTTGCTGGCGGAACTACTTATGATTTTAGTGTTGGCTACGGTAAAAATGAATTGGATTATTTTTTAAATAATACAATTAATCCGAATCTACCGTTGCAAGCTGATGGAACACCGGTACAGGATTTTAACGTTGGTGGTTATGAGCAAGAAGAGATCAACATTAATGTTGACTTCTCGACGCTACTAAATGATTCATTTGCGCTGTCGTATGGTGCTGAGTGGCGCGAGGAGACCTGGACCTCATTATTAGGTGATGCTAATTCGACTGTAGGTGCTGGGCCAAGTGGCTTTACACCGCCAAGCGCTGAGGATGCGGGTGAGTTTGATCGCGATAACGTTGCCGTTTATGCTGACTTGGAGCACGACATCAGCGATAGCTGGTTAATGCAATATGCTCTTCGTTATGAAGATTTCTCGGATTTCGGTTCGACCGTCAACGGCAAAATAGCGACACGTTATAACGTCAATGATGCTCTTACGTTGCGTGGCGCGGTGTCAACCGGTTTTCATGCTCCCACTCCAGGGCAAGCTAATATCTCTTCTATCATTACTACGTTTGACGGGCGAACGGGTAACCTTGTACTCGAAGGCTTAGTGCCGGCGACCAGCGCAGCCGCAATTGCCGCCGGTGGTCGTGAGTTAGTCGAAGAAGAGTCAACTAATATTAGCCTTGGTTTTGCCACCAGCTTGGGCAGTTCATGGGATCTAACGGTTGATTACTACAATGTTGAAATTGATAATCGCATTTATCGTACAGGCGACATTCTAATTCCTGGATCGATTGACAACACTCTGTCTTTTTACACCAACGCACTCGACCTAGAGCATGAAGGTTTTGATGTTATTTTGAATGGATCGATTGATTGGGGCAAGACTAGTACTTCTATCATCTTTGCCTATGCGCATAATGAAATTAGTGTAACAGGTCAATCGTTAATTCAAGGGCTGAACCCCGTTAGTGATTCAGTCATCGAAGACATAGAAAATAATTATCCAGAAGATCGCTTTACGCTGACTACTAATACTTTCTTAAACGAGTCAGTCAGTCTATTGGTTAGAGCAAGCTACTATGGCGATCACTTTGATGAACGTGGAACGATTAACGGTTCAGCTGGTAATCGCAGTGCTGAAATTGACTCAGTGATTTATTTTGATGCTGAAATTGGTTGGCAGGTTAATGATGGTTTGAAAGTTGTTTTAGGCGCCTCTAATATTTTCGATGATTTTGTCGACGAAATTAATAATGACGGCGTTTTTGCTAATCGCCAAAGTGTTGGCCTGCAATTCCCACGTCGCACCGTTGCCAACTACGAAGGCGGCTCTTGGTACGGAAAAGGGATGTATAGCTTTTAACTCAATAATTGATTAATTTTTACTGTTAAAAGGCCCGCGTTCAAGAATATAGATCGCGGGCTTTTTATTTCGTATTTTACTTTTAGGCACTTATTTCATTACATATTATGATCGACAAAATTACGTCTTTTAACCCAGCTTTTGAAGGCTTGGTACCATCATCAACCCTTTTTATTAACGAGACGGTTAACGACCTTTGGCAACAAGGCGAGCAAGCGTTTCACATGGGCTTTGGTGAGTCTCGTTTCGATGTTCATCCGCGGCTGAAAGCGTCACTAATTGATAACGCCAATAAGAAAAGTTATCTACCAGCTCGAGGGCTACCGCAATTGATAGACCGCGTTGCAGACTATTACAGCGCTAAACTTGAAATTCCGTTCTCATCATCGCAGGTTATTGTCGGACCTGGCAGCAAGTCACTCATTTATGGTTTACAAATGATCTTGAACGCCGACTTGTTTCTACCAACACCTTCATGGGTTAGCTATGCGCCACAAGCACAGCTATTGGGAAATAAGGTTAGCTATGTTCCGTCAGCAGTTGAAGATAACTATCAACTCGATATTGATGCCTTAGATGTGTTGGTCAAGAATTCAGATAACCCTCGCAAATTATTGATCATTAACAGCCCGAACAACCCAACAGGGGCGGTGATGAGTGATGCTTTTATTAAACAGCTCGCCGACTATTGTCGGGCAAACGATATTTGGGTTTTGAGTGATGAAATTTATTTTCAGGTTTGTCACGGCGAGGTAGAGCATGTATCGATTGCGAAGTATTACCCTGAAGGTACCTTTGTTTTTGGTGGCTTGAGTAAACACTTGTCGGTTGGCGGTTGGCGTGTCGGTGTCGCACTCTTTCCCGATACCGAGCTGGGCAAGCAACTGTTAGAGAAGATGGTGGTGTTTGCCAGTGAGACCTGGTCTGGGGTCTCGGCGCCGATTCAATATGCGGCAATAGAAGCTTACCAGCAGCACGATGATGTAGAGCAGTATGTTGTTGACTGCTGTGCGATACATGGTATTCGCACTGGTTTTATTCGCAAGGAATTAGTCAAACTTGGCGTTCGATGTACTAGTGCCCAGGGCGGCTTTTACATCGCCGCGAATTTTGATAGCTTTAGTGACGGTTTGAGTAAGCTTGGCATCAATACAGCCGCACAATTAGCCCGTCATTTGCTTGACGAATATCATATTGCAACGTTACCAGGAAGTGACTTTGGAATACCAGAACATACGCAGACATTGCGGTTATCGACATCGTATTTGGATATGGAGACGGAATTTGATTCGCAACGACTATATGACTTGTACAATGGTGGTTTAGGGAGTAAAAGTTTAATGGGTATTGACAACCATCCGGTTACTCACGGAGCGTTGTCTGCGTTTGCACAATTTATTAAAACAATATGCTAGATATTCATAAAAATTTATTCATCTATCTTGGGAGGAGAGATGACAAAACAAACTGAAACTTTTCTGACATCGGTTGAAAAAATGTTCGACCAAGCGGCAGAGTTAATTGGCCTTTCTGACGATTTACGCCACAAAATCAAAGTGGCTAATTCAACTTATACAGTACGCTTTGGTGTGCGTCTTCGAAATAGGTTGTTCACCTTTACAGGCTATCGCTCGGTGCATTCCGAACATCGCGAGCCAGTAAAAGGGGGTATTCGATATTCACCACATGCCGACCAAAACGAAGTAGAAGCATTGGCTGCATTGATGACCTATAAATGTGCCTTGGTAGAGGCGCCGTTTGGGGGTTCTAAAGGTGCCTTGGTGATAGATCCTAGTGAGTGGGAGGAGCATGAGCTTGAGAGAATTACGCGCCGTTTCACTCAGGAGTTAGCCAAACGCTCATTGATTAGCCCTGCACAGAACGTGCCTGCGCCTGACATGGGTACAGGCGAACGTGAGATGGCGTGGATGGCCGATGAGTATAAGCGTCTATATCCTTCAGACCTTAATGGTTGGCCTGTGTGACTGGAAAACCGGTGAGTAAGGGCGGTATTCGTGGTCGCGTTGAAGCCACTGGTAGGGGCATTCAGTATGCTCTACAGGAGGCATTTCGACATCCTGAAGACATTAAATGGGCAGGTTTGTCTGGCACCTTAGAAGGCAAACGTATTGTTGTTCAAGGTTTGCGTAATGTGGGCTACCACGCCGCGCAGTTTTTATCTCAAGAAGACGGGGCTATTATTGTCGGTGTGATGGAGCATGATGGCGCAGTCGTCAACAATAAAGGCCTTGATATAGATGGCTTACATAAACACATTCATGACAATGGCGGTGTTAAAGGGTATAACGGCTATACGCCAGACTCGGCAAGCGTTCTCACAATGGACTGTGATATTTTTATTCCTGCGGCGATGGAAGGTATTGTGACAACAGAAAATGCGCGCGATATTAAAGCTAACATAGTGATTGAAGCCGCCAACGGCCCGATAACCTTTAATGCTAATGAAATACTCAGAGACATGGGCTGTTTAATTATTCCTGATTTATACGCCAATGCCGGTGGTGTCACGGTTTCGTATTTTGAATGGGTTAAGAATTTGAGCCACATTCGTTTTGGCCGAATGCAGCGTCGCCAACATGAGAAGCAAACCTTGCACATGGTTGAGGCGATTGAAGAAATGGTTGGTTCAAAATTTCCCACTAAGCATTTGGCGAAAATCATCGAAGGTGCGAGCGAGTTGGATTTGGTTCGCTCTGGTTTGGATGACGTGATGCGCGAAGGCTACCAAACGATAAGTAAAAAGTGGCATAGCGATGACCGAATACCAGATTTGCGTACTGCGGCGATGATGGTTGCCTTGGAGCGCATTCAAGACTCTTATAATTCGTTAGGGATTTAACGCTGGTTGGCGGTTTACTCTGCCTTAGGAAGATGTAAATAAGAAAGCGAGCTAATTAAGCTCGCTTTTTTATTGCTTGATTTTCAGAGTAGCGCCGAACCCTTCGCGCCGAACCCTTCGCGCCGAACCCTTCGCGCCGAACCCTTCGCGCCGAACCCTTCGCGCCGAACCCTTCGCGCCGAACCCTTC
>JAESTB010000302.1 GCA_016763815.1 Arenicella sp. | reverse complement strand
GCCTCCAAAATGATCCATTAGTGGCTCAAATAAATTAGGGTGCGCTTCTTCAAAGTTTCCTTCTCCAAACTCATCATGTAAGTTTTCATAGAGTTCCTCCCTCATCTCAAAGGGAACGAACAAGCTATAGGCTGCAACGTGTAAGTGAAATCTTTGCATGTTAACTCTATAGTTGGAGAGAAAGTATCTTATCTCATCGTCGGTCAATTCATCTTTGTCAAAGTAATCAAATAAAGAATGGTGATTGACTCTATGTTCTGCGATGCAGATTTTCAACCAAACAAGAAATTCTTCTGGATCCTCTATGTTTTGAGGTATCTGCTGATATATGCAAACTTCCTTCTCTAATCTTTCAGTTAAGTTCCTGAATTTCCATTCTACTTCGGATCGATGAGTACCTAGCGCAAAACCCTCATCCATTAGACGGATATTCATATCAAACAAACTTCCTTGAAGTTTGGCCCAAAGCGCACCGCCCTTATCGTTAACCGCTTCTCTAATAACCTCTTCTGCATGGCTTACCGAAGGTAAAGAGCCTAATATCGACTCCTTGTCTTGCTGTGATATGCCCGCTGTTGCTACATTATTTACTGCCATGGAATACTCCTTTCTAATGGTTGGGTAAAGTTACTTATTCAACGCCCGACCATAGGGGCCACTTCCTGTGCTTTCAATTTGGAAACATTTCGACGGCGTCGAATAAAGATTGTTAGATAACGATTAGTATCTAATGACTTAAGACTAATCATTTTTAAATAGAATTGCAAATATTTTTTCTATATTTTATGATGGGGTCTTATTTAGGGGGCACCTAGTCATGAGATACAACGATTCGCATAAGAAAGAAACCGAGCAAAAGATTACAAACGCAGCGTTACTTGAGTTTAGATCTAATGGATATCACGGTGTCGGTATAGATGGCATAGCTAAATCTGCTGGCGTTACTTCGGGCGCGTTTTATACACATTTCAATTCCAAATCTGATGCCTTTTTAAGAGCAATCGAACTGGGCCTTGAAGAACTCAATAATGAGCTCGCTAGACGGCAAGGTGAAGATACAGGCGAGTGGTTGTCAGAATTCTTAGAGTGGTATTTAACCCCACCCGATGAAGCGAATGAAATAAGCAAGAAGACGCTCCAAAGCTTTCCTGTTCAGGGTGGTTGTGCTCTCACAACACTAGCCCCCGAAGTGTGTCGGTCTGGCATCAAAGCGAAGCAAGCATTCGAGAAAGAATTAGTCACCACGACATCATTAATTAAAAATGGCCTCAACGGGGGCGGGAACAGAGAGGCATGGTCGATTCTCTCAGGCCTGTTAGGAGCAATCACTCTTGCGCGATCGGTTGAAGATAATGATACTGCGGTTGAAATTCTGAGTTCAGTCCTGTCAACAACACGTGCTTTATTTAAACAGCAACAGTAGATCTGCCACTGACTATCTATAACGACGAAGAGCTTAGTCTAAAGCACAGAAGCGCTTCACTAAGCCGTTAAACGTCGCGGAAATTCTACTAGAATTTCCAGTCCATTCTTTCGCCTCCAAGGCCTATTCAGCATCAATTGGCTGGATAGTTCCAGCGGCAGAAGCGATTATTTGCAATTTTGCAGCACGCTCGAATTGCAAAGCCAAAATACATGCTTTTTCAACCGAGTCGGCAACTACGACGAGGCCGTGATGAGCAAGTAAAGCTGAGCTCTTATCGCCCAAGGCTGCTGCGATTACTTCGCCCTCGTCATAACTCACCGGAACACCAGGCCATTCCCTCAGAAAGCCGACATCGTCATACAAGATACAAGTGTCCATATGAGAAATTATGAGAGGAGAACCCAACATCGATAACGCCGAAGTATAAAGCGGATGGGTATGGACAACACATGCAATGTCGCTTCTTGCTTCATATAAACTGATGTGAAACCTGTTAGCCGGGCTTGGTATTCCTTTGCCATCTATAACGTTTAATTGCTTATCAACTTCTAATAGAGTCCTTTCGTTCGATTCAGCAAGTCCAGCTCCCAGTGCTTGAGTGACATACCTCTGATCAGAAATTTTTGCAGTTATTTGGCCAGCCAACCCCGATTCATGACCAAATTCGGCCAGAATTTTGCAGGTGAAACCTACCTTTTTTTTAATGCTTACATTCAACTGACTAAACTCACGTTCAATCTTGTCAATCTCTTTTGCAATGATAGACTTTTTATTAGATGCCATTTTTAATTCCTCCAGCCGACTGCTTATTCAACAGCGCATATTGCCATACAAATCCAATGCCAGCGATAATCCCAAAGATAACTATACTCAAATTAAACCCAATAGACTCGGATGCATACCCTGCAATCACAGACGGCAATCCAAGTCCTAAATAGGCAAACAAAGAGTAACCAGATACAGCTCTCGCTTTATGCTCACCTGCGGACTCAACTACAGTAAATAGACCACCCAAATATATAAATCCAAAACCAGAAGCACCAGCCATTGTGGTAGCGATCATAATCAACGGCAGCGACTTAATAGAAACACCAAGCAAAAGCAGTATGACCGAGAGAAAACTAAGAATATAGCCTACCCGCAACGACCATTGAGGCGTATGCCCCCAAGACATTGGCTGGACTAACGCACCGGTAGATATTGATAAGAAAACTATTAATCCAGCCCAATTGTTATAGCCAAAATCGACCATAATTAAGGGAACCATAGAAATAAATATTCCATTTACCGACCATGCAGTGAATACCCCCATGCGTGGCAGCATCATTTCTGCCGTAAAATAGGGCAGCCTGACAAAACCAGTATTTATATTTTTTTCAACCACGGATTCGGGCAGAAAAAGGGCAAAAAGAATACAGATCAAGCCAATAAAAAATACAACATAGTAGCTTATTGGCACTACACTTTGGCCTACATACAATGCTATAGAGGTTATCAGCGCGCCAGACCCGAGGCCAATAGATACTGTTAGGCCATTAATGATAGCGGCTCTCGAAGACCAGGCAGCAAATTCAGAAATATACGCAGTACATGTACCTAAGCTCAAGGCAACCGAAATACCCTGCAATATTCTGACCACAAACAGCATCTGCATATTCGGCTGCACTATTATCAGCATATTTGAAATTACCGACAGTATTAGCGCAAATATCAATACCCGCTTGCAACCGAAAACATCCGATATTCCACCAAATAAGATTAAGGTCGGTAATAGTCCAATCACATATGCTGAAAATACTATTGCCAACATACCCGTGCCTGCCCCAGCCGCATCGGCATAGAGCCCATACAGCGGAACCTCCAAATTGACGCCTAAAGTAATGACCAACAAAGATGTAATAATTATTACAACCGGCGCCGTCATTTTGACATCGACTATCTTCGACTCGCTAGCGCTATCCATAAAATTCAACTGCTCTCGCTTCGAATCCTTCTTTCAGCTTCATCTATTAATAGATTTTTACGCACCTTACCGGTCGCCGTCTTAGGCAAAGGTATCTCGAAGTAATATTTAGGAACTTTAAAGTCCGGTAATTTTGCACAACAAAATTCATGCAACTCGGTAGCAATTGCTTCTTCATTATTTTTAAGCTCTAAGAATGCGACTAAAGACTCACCACCTTCTCCCAACTTAACACCTACAACAGCAACATCACTGACGCTTTCATGATTACTAATCGTGTTTTCAATCTCAATTGAAGAAATATTCTCCCAGCCATAATTCGTTTCGACGTAAATTAAGTCTTTCATACGATCTTTAATTTCAAGATAGCCATCATCATGCATAACCGCCATGTCACCGGTATGAAACCAACCGTCAACAAAAGCTTTATCTGTGGCTAGCCTATTTTTATAATAGCCTTTAGCGACAGTATTACCTCTAATGACTATTTCACCAATACTGGCACCATCATTAGGTACATCTTTCAGATTTTCATCAACTAATCGAACCCCGTTTCCGGCGTGAATCGCTGGCACCCCTTGCCTCAGCTTCTTTGCCACTAACTTATCCTTCGTCAGCTTATTCCATTCCTTACCCTCCTCACAGAAAAGAAGAGGGCCACACGTCTCACTCAAACCGTACTGGTGTATTAAGTTAAATTCTAGATCCAACATTTGTTCAATCAAGCTTGGCGTAGGAGCCGCACCACCAGTCAAAATAGTAAGCCCTTTAAGCTCATTTTTACCGGCAGCATGATTCGCAATTGATTTTACTAGCCTTGGGGCCCCTGCTATATGGGTAGCGTTTGAATTTACCATTCGATTAAACATATGTTCAATATTATTCAGTTCAGACTCATCTAGCAGAATTTGGCAAGTTCCAGCAGC
Source organism: Arenicella sp. (assembly GCA_016763815.1). Taxonomy (GTDB): domain Bacteria; phylum Pseudomonadota; class Gammaproteobacteria; order Arenicellales; family Arenicellaceae; genus Arenicella. The sequence goes on along the minus strand of JAESTB010000302.1, from coordinate 7 downwards.
AATACAT
>JAESTB010000301.1 GCA_016763815.1 Arenicella sp. | reverse complement strand
GATGCAGAGTCAGTGTTAAAACAAGTTGTGAATTTAGGTATTAATGTAACGGAAGAAGTTGAGTTTAAAGGCGCTAAATTCTTCTTTATTAGAGACCCTGATAATAATGTTATCGAATTTCATCAACCTGCAAGCGGTTAACAAGCCGCGCAATGTTTGGACTGTCAAAAGCTGCGCTTTTTCCAGTCCATTCGCGGGGCGTTATGTTTATCAAAGCTCAAGTTGAAACCATCTAAAGCACCTTTTGTAATAGCACTCTCTATAGGCTCGTTTTTTGCCTTCATATTTGTTTCTCAAATATATGGTGAGATCGAATCTAGTAAACGAGTAAAGGTTATATATACAAAAAACTCTTTAGAAGTTTTATCTGAGAGAGTTGTCCTATATAGAAAAGATACCTCCAAATACCCAAAAAGCTTGAACGATTTGACTTTAAACTATCTTAAAAAAATCCCCACAGACGGTTGGCAAAAAGAATATGTGTACATAGCAAACAATGATTTTGTTCAAATCGTTAGCTACGGCGCCGATGGCGTAATAGGTGGAGAAAGCTATGATTCAGATTTGGTTGTCAAAATCACTAAGAACTAAATGAACCATACAAGAACAAACACTGCTGCGCTTTTAACGCCCGCGCCCGTGTTATTGGCGTTAGTAAAGAGAAATTTATGAAAAAAGTAATATGTCTGACGATATTCATACTCAATGCCTTTCAAGTTCAAGCATATAGCGAGGATTATAAAGCTGAAGAGGTTGAGTTTGTTAGCCAAGGAGATAAGTTATCTGGAACAATAGTGTTTCCTAAGGATGGGAAAGTGCATTCTGCTGTTGTTTTTGTTCATGGTTCAGGTAAACAAACAAGAAATTTACATTGGGGTGAGCGCTTTGCTTCGGCCGGTATTGCTGCCCTAGTTTATGATAAGCGTGGCGTTGGTCTTTCGGGTGGTACATATGAAAGCAGTCAAAGTGTGAGTGGAAAAAACATTAAATTACTTGCAGAGGACTCATTGGCAGCACTGGATGTGCTTCACAAGCATGCCAAACTAAAAGAACTACCACTTGGCTTAACGGGTATTAGCCAGGCCGGCTGGATCATTCCGTTGGCTGCAGAAAAAAGTCGTATTGTAGACTTTATGGCTATATGGAGTGGCCCAATCTGCAAAGTTAGTGAAGAAGATATATACAGTAAATATACCGCTGATTTGGATGGTAAAAAAGTTCCATCCTATGATGAAGCTTTGAAGTCTAGAAAGGAAAAATATATTTGGCCAAAATTTCTTGGTGAAGATTCAGATCCAAATGAAAGTTTGGCAAAGCTTCAAATACCCGGCCTTTGGGTCTTCGGAGAAAATGATGGTAGTGTTCCAGTAGATTTATCTATTCGGAGACTAAAAAATCAAATAGATTCCGGTGGTAAATATGAGTACGTGCTGTTTTCAAGTCTTGGGCACAATAATATGTCTGAAACATTTGCTACAGTTACAGATTGGATCAATAGGTTGTCACAATAGGGTGAAATCTAACAAAGCAATCAAAGTCATTCCTCAAGCTTTGCTTGCTCCATTGGACAGTTTGGACTTAGCTACTTTGAGTGCCATCGCTTCGCGTTATTTTGCACCAAAATCCGCTACGCCAAACTGCCCTTTATTGCGGCGTTAATTTTACCACCATGATTTCAAGAGTATTTGTAATGTTATTTGTAACGTTTGCCTTAGTTGGGTGTGGCCTTCCTGACTGTAGTGAAGGCTCTGAGAAAGCAAATTTGATAAGATCGTTATCTCAGGAAAGATTAAAAAACCTTTTTATATATAGTATTGGCTTAGACTCTGAACAACGGGTGCAAGATTACTATGACCTTGAAAAAAACCCGCTTCCGAATCAGGTATCTGATCTTCCTATTAAGCTTATACGTGTAAATAAACGACAAGTGCTTTACCGATTAGAAGGCTGTCTAGATCATCACCTTGATTTGGTTGTGCAAAAAAACGGTAAAAATACTCCAAGAATAGAGTTACATTCGGAGGAACTACCGAGAGTAATTGAAGTGTTATGGCAAAAAGAAATTTAACAAGAGCCAAAACTACCGCCTGCGGCATAGACGTGTTCGCGGCGTTGGTATATCAAAAATTATAGAGTGCTATGGATTGGAAAATATTTTTAACAATATTCGCTTCAGTTTTTATTGCAGAACTTGGTGATAAAACTCAATTGGCTACAATGCTATTTGCAGCTGATAAAGAAGTAAGCAAATACACAGTATTTCTTGCAGCGTCTGCGGCGCTTATAGTTGCAACAGCATTAGGGGTTTTGGCTGGTAGTGTATTATCAGAATATATTAATGAAAAATACCTACATTACATTGCGGGTATTGGTTTCATAATCATTGGCATATTTACCTTGTATCGTGCATAAAATACATAACAGGTTGGTAAAGTATGCTTTGTTCGTTTCGCTCACCTCCTGGGACGTCGCGAAAACGCGACTCTTGCAAAAGCGTTAGCCATACAAAAATCCGGAGATACTTTTATGCATGAAATTTTTGATTTGACAGAAGTTACCTTAGCTCATCCGGGGAAGCGGTATCAAGGGCAGTTTATAGATGGGTTAATAGCTGTTTTTCTATTTTTCATCACCCACCATTTATTGAGCTCTATCGAAATGGACGCTAGTGTGGCTGGTGGCATAAAACTTTTAGTACCCATTTGTTACTTCGTATTTTCAGACGCACTACCAGGAGGCCAAAGCTTGGGTAAAAAGCCGTTTGGCTTAAGAGTTATTTCAAAAACAACAGGGAAACCATGCAAGGTGTGGCAATCATTCATGCGCAATGCATTTTCACCGATTTTGGGTATCATCGATGCGGTGTTAATACTTAGTAAACAACGCCAACGTTTAGGTGATCTATTTGCAAATACAATCGTCGTCAAAGATGGCTAACAAGTTTGCAACGTACACCTCGTTGGTTTCACTCACAGCGTGGGTTGTCGCGAAAACGCGCCGCCCTTCGTAAAGTGTTAGTGGTATTAAATGACCTACGAGACACCAAACTACAATGCATATAGTCGAGAGGATTTACTTGATGTCCTTAAGAGTATTGATCGCGCGCGTTATTTGGATAGGGTTACACTGGTAGAAGAAGCGATGAAAAATGCACCACGCAAT
>JAESTB010000300.1 GCA_016763815.1 Arenicella sp. | reverse complement strand
TGGCGCTAGGCAAGCCAGCGACAATACCTGCGAAAATGATCAGCGACATGCCGTTGCCGATACCTCGCTCAGTAATCTGCTCACCCAGCCAAACCAAGAACATAGTTCCAGCGACTAGCGCCAACACACAAACGATTGTGAACTGCATGCCAGTTATTAATGTTACCGGTACACCGTTAGCCGTTTGCGACTGCACTGTACTGGCGACACCAAATCCTTGGAAAGTAGCCAACACAACGGCCGCGTACTTAGTCCACTTTTGGATCTTGCGTCTACCAGACTCGCCTTCTGCCTTAATTTGCTTAAGACGAGGCTCAACCGCAGTCAACATCTGAATAATAATCGATGCTGATATGTAAGGCATTACACCAAGGGCCATCACCGACAGCCGACTCAGCGCTCCACCAGAGAACATATTCAATACATCTAGAATAGAACCTCGGTTTTGTTCAAATAGAGCTGAAATGGCAATTGGATCGACGCCCGGCACCGGCACGTGTGTACCTAGGCGATAGACTACCAAAGCGGCCAATACGAAGCCTATTCGCGACCAAAGTTCTTTTAGTTTTCCAGACCCAGCTAGGGCTGCTGCTTGTTCTCGTGACATTATTTAATCCTAAGCTTTCATTCCGTGACTTTTATATTAATTATCGTAGTAGCTTTATTGGGACTTAACAGTAACTTTAAAGGTATCAAAACAGAAGACTGAACTAATCTTCTACTTTTCCGCCAGCCGCTTCGATCGCCGCTTTCGCGCCTTTCGTTGCGCCAACGCCTTGAAGCGTTACAGCTTTAGTCAACTCGCCAGACAGAACTACTTTCGCCCGTAGGTGACCAGCGTTTAATAAGCCGGCAGTACGCAGAGAGGCTAAATCGACTGTCTCGCCTTCAACAAGGTTTAATTCGTGCAAACGAATCTCAGCCATGTTTTTAGACATCATCGAACGAAAGCCACGCTTTGGCAAACGACGTTGAAGAGGCATTTGACCACCTTCAAAACCGATTCGAATTGTACCGCCAGTACGCGATTTTTGACCTTTATGACCACGGCCCGCTGTCTTACCAGTTCCTGAACCAATGCCTCGGCCTACGCGTTTACGCGAATGCTTAGCACCTTCAGCTGGCTTAATTGTATTTAAACGCATTGTTTTATACCTCTTCCCACTTTAGTAAGTAAGAAACTTTATGAATCATGCCACGGTTTTCAGGGGTATCAATTACCTCAACCGTTTGGTGCATGCGACGTAAACCTAAGCCTTTCACACAAGCCATGTGCTTTACGCCACGACCGAACATGCTTTTAACTAAGGTTACTTGGATTTTCTTTTCGTTAGCCATTTGTCTATACCGAATATAATCAGGAGAGCGTTACCGCTACTCCATAATTTCTTTAACTGACTTACCGCGCTTAGCAGCAACCGACGCTGGGCTATTGATCGAACGTAAACCTTTAATTGTTGCACGAACAACATTTACCGGGTTAGTTGAACCAATGCATTTCGCCAATACGTCTTTAACACCAACCGCTTCGAACACAGCACGCATTGTGCCACCAGCGATGATGCCCGTACCTTCTGATGCTGGGCGCATTACGACGGTAGAACCGGCGTGAGTCGCGACAACAGGGTATTGCAATGTGCCACCAACCAGATGAACTTTCTTCATCTCTCGACGACCAGAATCCATTGCCTTAGACACGGCTAACGGCACTTCTTTAGACTTACCTCGGCCGATGCCGACGCTGCCTTTTCCATCACCAACAACTGTTAGCGCAGAAAAACCGAAAATTCGACCACCTTTTACTACTTTCGCTACGCGACGTACGTTAATAAGTTGCTCTAGGCTCTCATCAACAGGCGTGCGATCATTGCGATTATTTCTTTTTGGACCAGCCATGATTATATCTCCTGGTTAACCGTTACAGCTTGAGGCCAGCTTCGCGAGCGGCTTCAGCTAGTGCTTTTACGCGACCATGGTAACGAAAACCAGATCGATCGAAGGCAACTGACTCAACGCCAGCTTGCTTAGCAAGTTCAGCAATTTGCTTGCCTACTAATGCGGCGGCATCGCAATTACTTGTATTCTTAGCTTTTTTCTTAATACCGGCATCAAGCGTTGATACTGCGGCCAATACATTTCCGCCAGTTTCATCGATTACTTGCGCATAAATATGCTGAGAAGTACGGTGAACGCTCAATCGGCTTACGCCTTGACGAGCAATCTTGGCACGCAATTTCTTGGCGCGACGTAGACGAGCTTGTTTTTTATCTTTCATCTTAGACTCCGCTTACTTCTTCTTGGCTTGCTTGCGCAATACATATTCATCGGCATAACGTACGCCCTTGCCTTTATATGGCTCTGGCTTACGATACGAACGGATCTCAGCCGCCACTTGACCGACTTTTTGCTTGTCGATACCTGTAACAACGATTTCAGTATTGCTCGGAGTTGTAACCGTAATGCCATCACGCACTTCGTATACAACGGGGTGAGAAAAACCAAGGGTAAGGTTCAGTTTTTGACCTTGGATTTGTGCACGATAACCAACACCAACAATAGTAAGCTTTTTTTCAAAGCCAGACGTTACGCCCATTACCATATTATTGGTCAAGGCACGTGTAGTACCTGCGAGCGCAATTGCGTCCTTGCTGGTCACGTTGGCGGCAACTTTAATAGTTGCATCTTCTTGGGTGACTGAGACAAGCTGATGGACATTCCACTCAAGCTCGCCTTTAGCGCCCTTCACCTTAACCAATTGGCCATTCAACGTCACATCGACGCCGCTTGGCAAACTGACAGGTGCGTTTGCAATTCTTGACATTCTATTTTCTCTATTAATGCAGCTCTGGCACTATTGCCGAGGCTTACTTAATTCATTTATGTTAAAGATTCCGGGTATTAGAGTCTTTAACATACCTTGAGGCCAAGACCTTCAAGGCGCGGCTATACTAACAGCAAATTGCCTATCGCTATAGCCTTTTGTTATAACAAATCTAATGAAAAAGATTTCAGTCGTTTGTTATAACAAACATAGACTTAAAGGCTTAACTTACGTGGCAAAGTACTTCACCACCAACACCAGCAGAACGTGCTGCGCGATCGGTCATGATGCCTTTACTCGTAGAAATAATTGCCACACCTAAGCCGCCATTTACTTTTGGCAGCTCTTCAGCATTCTTATAAATACGAAGACCAGGCTTACTAATACGCTGAATCAGTTCAATCACTGGAGCGCCTTCGAAGTACTTCAATTTGATTGTCAAAGACGGCTTTTTGTCTTCAACCGAAGCACTGAAATCTTCTATGTAACCTTCTTCTTTTAAGACCTTAGCAATAGCAGCCTTAACTTTAGAACCAGGCATTGTTAAAGACACTTTTTCTGCGTGATGCGCGTTACGGATGCGAGTTAGTAGATCCGCGATTGGGTCAGTCATCATAATGGTGTACCGTTTTTATCTGTTGCGCTGCTCAAAACTTATGTTTGAACAGCTGTACTAAATGTTGTGAAGTTCGAGCTTACCAGCTCGCTTTCACGACACCTGGCGCTTGGCCTTTAAGAATTACTTCACGCAGCTTAATACGACCTAAGCCGAACTTGCGGTAGTAACCATGTGGACGACCAGTTAGGGCGCAGCGATTACGTTGACGAGACTTACTTGAGTCACGTGGCAACTTTTGCAATGCCAGCATCGCCGCCCATTTATCGTCATATTCAACCTCTGGGTCGCTTACAACTGCGGTCAGCTCATCGCGACGCTTTTGGAAGCGGTCATTTAGTTTCGTGCGTTTGACGTCACGAGCGATCATAGATTTCTTAGCCATAGCTTTAGTCTCTAATTATTTAGTCTTAAGAGGAAAGTTAAATCCGCGTAATAACGCTTCAGCTTCCTCGTTGCTTGCAGCACTAGTAGTAATGGTAATGTCCATACCGCGCAGCGCGTCAACTTTGTCATATTCAATTTCCGGGAATACGATCTGCTCTTTCAAACCGAAAGTGTAGTTGCCACGTCCGTCAAAAGATTTAAGGTTCAAACCACGAAAGTCACGAATACGTGGGATTGCGACCGTTACCAAGCGATCAAAAAATTCATACATGCGGTCACGACGAAGGTTAACCTTCGCGCCAATCGGCCAACCGTCACGAATTTTAAAGCCTGCGACTGATTTTCGCGCCAAAGTAACCACTGGCTTTTGACCACAGATTCGTTCTAGATCAGCGACTGCACTTTCAATAATTTTCTTGTTGCCAACCGCTTCACCCAAACCCATGTTTATCGAAATCATGGTTATACGAGGGATTTGCATTGCACTCGAAAATTGAAACTTTTCTTGCAATTGTGGAACTACGTTCTTCACGTAATGTTCTTGCATTCTTTTCATTGTTTTATACCTTTTAGTGGAAGTAAGTATCGTAGATGCGCTTACGCGTCTATTTTACTTCCATCTGATTTGAATACACGGTGCTTATCTTTGCCTTCGCCTTCAATGCGCACTTTGTCCGCTTTGTTGGTTGTAGGATTTAAGATTGCAACGTTTGATAGTTGGATTGGCGCCTCTTTAGAGATGATGCCGCCCGTCACGCCCGCCATAGGGTTAGCTTTAACGTGCTTTTTAACCAACTGAATATCATTAACCAAGGCGCGACCATCTTCCATATTCTGAAGAATTGCTCCCGTTTTACCCTTGTCGCGTCCTGATACTACGATCACTTGATCGCCTTTTTTAATCTTGTTCATAGTCTTAGCCTATTCTGACAATCGCTTATAGCACTTCTGGTGCTAATGAAACGATCTTCATAAAGTTGTCGCCACGTAACTCTCGAGTTACTGGGCCAAAGATACGAGTACCCATAGGCTGTCTTGAAGCGTTCAAGATAACCGCAGCGTTCTTATCAAAACGGATCACTGAACCATCTGGACGACGAACACCTTTACGAGTGCGAACGATAACTGCGTCATACACAGCACCCTTCTTAACACGTGAGTTAGGAAGTGCTTCTCTAACACTTACTTTAATAACGTCGCCGATACCGGCGTAACGTCGCTTAGAGCCACCAAGAACTTTAATACACATTACTTTACGTGCACCGCTGTTATCAGCTACTTCTAAAATACTTTGCATTTGAATCATGGGGTTACTCCAATTCTATTCAGTGCTTAAATTCTTATGATTGATTAACGAAGTGGACTAAGCAACAACTGCTTTATCTACAACTTTAACCAAGCGCCAAGACTTATTCTTTGACAGCGGACGACATTCTTCAATGATCACAGTGTCGCCTTCGCCACACACATTCTCTTCGTCATGAGCCAAGAACTTCGTCGATTTACGAATGTACTTGCCGCACAAAGGGTGCTTTTCACGACGTTCAACCATCACTGAGATAGTTTTTTCGCCTTTGTTACTTACCACTTTGCCTTCGACGCTACGAGCGCCAGTATTTTCAGTCATTTCAATAACCTCTAACTTTGAGCAGCTGTAGCAGCTTGCTCGTTTAGGATAGTCTTGATACGAGCTACTTCACGACGAATCTTCTTAAACCGTGATGTATCCGAAAGTTGACCAGTGCCTCTTTTCATACGAAGGCTGAATTCTTCTTTACGAAGCTCAACCAATTCGTCTTTCAGCTCGGTAGCTGACTTTGCGCGTATTACCGCTGCTTTTGATTCAGTAGCCATTAGTCACCTACCTGACGCTTAACAAATTTACATTTAAACGGAAGCTTCGCAGCGGCTAACGTGAATGCTTCGCGAGCTAGCTCTTCGCTAACACCTTGCAGTTCATAAAGCATTTGACCTGGCTTAACTTCCATAACCCAAAATTCGGGGTTACCTTTACCTTTACCCATTCTAGTTTCCAATGGCTTCTTAGAAACCGGCTTGTCTGGAAAGACACGAATCCAAACACGACCGCCACGTTTAATGTGACGAGTAATTGTTCTACGTGCTGCCTCAATCTGACGCGAGGTCATACGACCGCGTGTGGTTGACTGCAAACCGAATTCACCGAAGCTCACCTTGTTACCAGTGGTGGCTAATCCGCGGTTACGCCCTTTATGCGCTTTGCGGAATTTGGTACGTTTTGGTAATAACATTTTTATCTACCTCTCTATACTCTGCGAGCTATTTAGCGGCAGGCGTAGCTTTGTCGTCAGACGCTACACTATTCACAGGTTGGAAAATTTCGCCTTTGAAGATCCATACTTTGACACCGATGATGCCGTAAGTAGTCAATGCTTCGCTGGTTGCATAATCGATATCAGCACGCAATGTGTGAAGTGGCACACGACCTTCGCGGTACCATTCTGAACGTGCAATCTCAGCACCATTCAAACGACCCGAAATCATTACCTTGACGCCTTGAGCACCAGCCCGCATGGCTGATTGAACAGAGCGCTTCATTGCACGACGGAACATTACGCGTTTTTCAAGTTGCTGACAGATGCCGTCGGCAACTAGCTGAGAATCAATCTCAGGCTTGCGAATTTCTTCAACCGACACTTGAGTTGGCAGGCCAGTCATGGCCGCAATTGCTTTACGCATGCGATCAATATCTTCACCTTTCTTACCAATAACAATACCTGGGCGAGCTGTATGAATAATTACATTGATGTTTTGCGCAGGACGCTCAATCGTAATGTCGCTTACCGCTGCGTTCTTTAACTTCTTTTCAAGAAATTCACGAACTTTCAGATCTTGCAATAAGAACTTCGAGTAGTCAGTTTTATCAGCAAACCATTTGGCATTGAAATCTTTAACAATGCCTAAACGCATACCGTTAGGATGTACGTTTTGACCCATTTTATTGGCCTCCGTTGCTGGCGCTGTGGACACCTAGTTCGTCGCTCACAGAAACTGTGATGTGACTAGAACGTTTCAAAATTCCGAACGCACGACCTTTCGCTCGAGGACGCATACGCTTCATAGTTGGACCTTCGTCAACGAAGCACTTAGTGACAAACAACTCATCGATGTCTGCACTTTCATTGTGCTCAGCGTTGGCAATAGCCGACTCCAGTGTTTTCAATACTAGGCTTGACGCTTTGGTCTCGCCGAAAGAAAGAATCTCTAACGCACGTGACACTGACTTGCCGCGGATTTGATCCACGGCTAGACGAGCTTTTTGTGGTGAGATGCGAACATTTTTCGCAGTAGCTTTAACTTGCATAATTTAGTTAACCCCTATCGACCTTTCTTATCAGCAATATGGCCTCTGAACGTACGAGTTGGTGAAAATTCACCCAACTTGTGTCCAACCATATTTTCTGAAATCAACACTGGAATGTGTTGACGACCGTTATGTACAGCAATAGTCAAGCCGACAAATTCCGGCATGATCATGCTACGACGTGACCAAGTTTTGATAGGCTTGCGGTCGTGTGCTGTCGCTGCCTTCTCAACTTTCGCCCATAGGTGGTGATCTACGAATGGGCCTTTTTTAATTGAACGTGCCATTAGCTAGTCCCCTATTTCTTGCGACGACGAACAATCATCGAATCGCTACGTTTGTTTGAACGAGTACGGTAACCCTTAGTAGGCACGCCAGTCGGCGAAACCGGATGACGACCACCAGAGGTACGGCCTTCACCACCACCATGCGGGTGATCTACAGGATTCATAGCAACACCACGAACAGTCGGGCGAATACCGCGCCAGCGCTTAGCGCCAGCTTTACCTAACTTACGCAGAGAATGCTCTGAATTACCGACTTCGCCTAGGGTTGCGCGACATTCAAGAAGAACCTTGCGCATTTCCCCAGAGCGTAAACGGATTTGAGCGTACTTGCCTTCTTTACCAACGACTTGAATCGAGGTGCCAGCAGAACGAGCCAATTGGCCGCCTTTTTCTGGCTTCAACTCCACGTTGTGTACAACCGAACCTACCGGAATGTTGCGCAATGGCAAACAGTTACCTGTTGCGATTGGCGCATCGATGCCAGAGATTACTTTATCGTCAGCCTTGATGCCTTTCGGCGCCAAGATGTAACGACGTTCGCCATCGGCGTACAATAATAGTGCTAAGTGTGCGCTTCGATTTGGGTCGTACTCTAAACGCTCTACTTTTGCAGGTATTGCATCTTTGTTACGACGAAAATCTATAGCACGATATTTACGCTTGTGACCGCCACCTCGATGACGGACAGTGATGCGACCTACATTGTTACGTCCGCTTATCGCCCGTTTTGACTCAAGTAGAGCCTTAAACGGCTCACCTTTGTGCAAATCAGGATTAACAACACGTACTGTGCCGCGACGACCCGGAGAGGTAGGTTTTAACTTTACCAATGCCATTCTATTTACCTTACAGTCTTATGCTTGAAACTCAGCGAAATCAATATCGCTGCCGTCTTTCAAGCGGATGTATGCTTTTTTTCGATCATTACGCTTGCCAATTGATTTGCCAAAACGTTTAGTCTTACCTTTAACGTTTAGGATCTTCACTGACTCAACTTCAACGTCGAATGCTTGCTCAATTGCCGCTTTCACGTCATTGCGTGTGGCGCTATTAGCTACTTGAAATACAGCTTGGCCGTGAAATTCGGCGGCGCGTGTGGTTTTCTCGGTAACAATAGGTGCCACTAACACTTGATACAATTCGTCTTTTGACAGCCCTGAGCCGCCATAATGTTTACTTTTGCTCATGCGAAAGTCTCCTCGATTTGCTTAACAGCCGCTGAAGTCATCAAGACTTTATCGAAACCGATTAGGCTGACCGGATTGATCTCAACAGCTTCTAAGATACCAACGTGGTACAGGTTACGAGATGCCAACGCCAAGTTTTCATCAAACTCATGCGTTACGACTAATACGTCTTCGATTTTCATCTCCTCCATTCTGGCGACTAGCTGCTTAGTTTTAGGCTCAGCAACGGTGAAGTCATCAGCAATAATCAGACGATCTTGACGAACTAACTCAGACAAAATCGAACGCATCGCAATTCTATACGCTTTGCGATTCATCTTTTGCGAGAAATCTTGAGGTGCGGCAGGGAAGGTTTTACCACCACCGCGCCAAATCGGGCTTCGCGAAGTACCGGCACGAGCTCGGCCTGTACCTTTTTGACGCCAAGGTTTAGCACCACCACCAGAGACCGCAGAACGGTTCTTTTGGCTACGTGTGCCTTGGCGGCCGCCCGCTTGATAAGCGACAACCGCTTGATGGATCAAGCTTTCGTTGTATTCAACGCCAAATACGTCGTCAGACACATTCAAAGCTGAACCGTTATTTTGTTTTAATTCCATGATATCGCCCTACTTCTTAGCTTTAACAGAAGGTTTGATGATCACGCTACCGCCTTTTGATCCAGGCACGGAGCCCTTAACCAAAATAACGTTACGCTCGGCATCTACTCGAACTACTTCCAAGCCTTGCTGAGTACGTTTACGTGCACCCATGTGTCCGCCCATTTTCTTGCCTTTGAAGACTTTACCTGGATCTTGACACTGACCTGTTGAACCGAGCGAACGATGCGATACAGACACACCGTGAGTCGCACGCAAACCACCGAAACCCCAACGCTTAATACCACCGGCAAAACCTTTACCGATTGATGTGCCTTGAACATCTACTTTTTGGCCTACTTCAAACAGATCAACATTAATTTCAGAACCAACTTCTAGTTCTGCTTGCGCTGCTGAAATTCGGAATTCAGTGATACGTGTACCTGGTGCAACCTTCGCCTTAGCGTAGTGACCAGCCAATGCCTTAGGAACGCGATTAGCACGACGCTCACCACTGGCAACTTGCACGGCTTCATATCCGTCAATTTCAACTGTTTTTACTTGTGTGACACGGTTAGTAGCAACTTCTACTACCGTAACAGGCACTGAACGACCATCTTCTTGAAAGACGCGTGTCATGCCTATTTTTTGTCCAATTAATCCAAGTGACATTTTTCTATCAACTCTTTTTAGTGTTTTGGCCAGAGGTACTTACTTGAGAATCAAATAAGTACTAGTTAACCTTAATTTCAACGTCTACACCAGCGGCCAAGTCAAGACGCATAAGCGCGTCTACAGTCTTGTCAGTTGGCTCAACGATATCGACAATGCGCTTATGTGTGCGCACTTCGAATTGATCTCGTGCTGTTTTGTTCACGTGCGGTGAACGCAAAAGAGTCAATCGCTCAATTCGAGTCGGCAGCGGAATCGGTCCACAAACAACCGCACCTGTGCGCTTTGCTGTGTCAACAATTTCTTGTGCCGAACGATCGATCATGCGGTGATCAAAAGCCTTAAGCCGAATGCGAATTTTTTGATTTTCGACGCTCATAGTTAACCTATAACCTTATAAAATATTTCTAATTTCTTACGCAACAACGAACAAAACATGTTTCAAACTCAATGCTCTGACGTTTTTGGAGGTGCGCATCATACACTAAGTAAATGCGTAATACTTCAAAACGTCAGCAACAAAGAGTTAAATCAGTCAATATCGCCTTAAGCGTTAATTTTTGCTACAACGCCCGCACCAACTGTACGGCCACCTTCACGAATAGCGAATCGAAGACCTTCTTCCATCGCAATCGGTGCAATCAACTCAACAT
>JAESTB010000299.1 GCA_016763815.1 Arenicella sp. | reverse complement strand
TCGCACTCAAGTTCGTCGTCCTGAGCGAAGCCGAAGGATCTCACAATTGCCAACAGATCTTTCGGCTACGCTCAAGATGACGCATTATGCGACGAGCATCACTTAACTCAGCTAAGAATCTAAACCCCAACTTTGGGAAAATCTCGACCACTGTTACCGCATCTCCTATGTTTATAACAATCATCGTTACGATTTTATAAACACCAGATAGTTCGCCACTAAATACAAATCGACCCCAAGTTATCTTAATAACGTACTTACGACAACTTATCGCGCCGCAGCTGACGCTCATCACGCGGCGAGACATTGTAACGGTCGCGATACGATTTACTAAAATGGGGTGCCGAAACAAAGCCGCAAGCAATCGCCACCTCAGCAATTGATTTATCCGTTTGCAATAATAGTTGACGTGCTTTCTTTAGTCGTAAGTCAAGATAGTAGCGCCGTGGCACACAATCTAGGTATTTTTTAAACAGCCGCTCTAATTGCCTGCGTGAAATGCCGACCAGAGAGGCTAGGTCGTCTAATACGATCAGCTCTTCTAGGTTTGCCTCCATTAGTGCAACGGCTTCTGTCAGCTTTGGCTGATTGGTGCCAACCAACAGTTTTAACGGTATGCGTTGTTTGTCGTAACTACCGCGCATACGATCACACATGAATTGTTCAGAAATAGACACCGCCAGTTGATTGCCATGCTCTTTCTTGACTATTTGCAACATCATATCCAGCGGTGCCGTACCACCAGCCGCGGTGTATCGATCACGGTCGATTTCGAACAACTCTTCTGAAGCAATGATTTCAGGCGACATCTCTCTCAAACTGGCTAAATTTTCCCAATGAATAGTGCAACGGTAACCGTCTAGTAAGCCCGCCTTAGCCAAAATAAAGGTGCCAGTACAGAGCCCACCAAGCACTGTGTGACGAGACTTAAATTTGTGTAGCTGACGGCTAATTTCCCCAGCCCACTGTTCTTGCACTCGCAGACCGCTACAGACAAAAAGCACGTCTAAGTGGCCTGCGTCGGCCATTTTATTGCCTGGCAAAATTTCCAAACCATTGGACGCCATTACTGATGTGCCATCCATGGTGTAGGCCGGCCATTGATACAACTCTTGACGGCCAAGTTGGTTCGCCATTCGCAATACCTCGATCGCCGAGCTGACGGCAATCATTGAATAATTGGGTAACAACAAAAAACCGTAACGAACAGGCTTAGGTTCTACAACTCTCATAACAACTTATCCTCAGGTACGGTCAGCCATCCACTGCCTACGCTACGAATTCAAAAACAAAACTCAATAAGAGCTTATGATTAAACAACAGCCCCGTTTATAGTAATAGAGACCTTGATAAAGATCTTAAGCCGATGATCATAGCACCAAAAAATTGTGGCTGAATAGCTATAAACACCGCCAACCTAGCGATCGAGAGCATTCGATTGCCGAAGTTCGCGAATGGCGAAACGGCAGCATCCATGACGATGATATTGTGATAGCTCGAAATATTGAGCTATCAGGCAGCACAATTAACGCCAGAGGCGCCCAAAAATAACGATAATTCGCCCTATCCATTAGGTTTGCGCAATAAGTTCATTTATTATATTGAGCCTAATTTTGGAACCACTAGCAGGAGTGCCTTGTGCGCATCAACTATTTTAATACGCTGCCATTGAGAGTGCAGTTAGAAGAACTCGGCAAGTGCCGTTTTATGGACCGCAGCGAATTCGAAAACGGCGTCGATATCATCCGCGACAAAAAAATCGTCATCATCGGATGTGGGGCGCAAGGCTTAAATCAAGGCTTGTGTTTGAAGGACTCTGGTTTAGACGTCAGTTATGCACTGCGTCCCGAAGCAATTTCGGAAAAAACGTCAGTCTTATAAAAACTCTATCGAGAATGGCTTTACCGTAGGTACTTATGAAGAACTAATCCCGAGCGCCGATATCGTCATGAACTTGACGCCGGATAAGCAACATAGCCCGGTGGTTAAAGCGGTTATGCCGCTAATGAAAGCTGGCTCAACGCTTGACTACGCACATGGCTTCAATTTGGTTGAAGAAGGCATGCAGATCAATAAAGACATCACCGTAGTAATGATGTGCCCCAAATGCCCTGGTTCCGAAGTTCGTCAAGAATTTGTACGTGGCTTTGGTGTGCCAACCTTGATTGCGGTTCATCGTGAAAACGATCCTCGCGGCGACGGCCTTGAAATCGCTAAAGCGCTTGCAGTAGGCACCGGCGGCCATAGAGCTGGTGTTTTAGAGTCATCACCAATTGCTGAAGTGAAGTCAGATTTGATGGGCGAACAAACGATCCTTTGCGGCGTACTGCAAACAGGTGCGGTTCTTGGCTTCGATAAAATGGTCGAACAAGGCGTTGAGCCTGGCTACGCGGCTAAGCTGATCCAATACGGTTGGGAAACGGTTACCGAGGCCCTAAAGCACGGTGGCGTAACCAACATGATGGACCGCTTGAGTAACCCGGCAAAAATTAAAGCGTTTGATCTCTCTGAAGAATTGAAAGACCTACTTCGGCCGTTATTCCAAAAGCATCAAGATGACATTATTTCAGGTCAGTTCTCTAGCACGATGATGGCTGACTGGGATGCAGACGATGTAAATCTGCATAAATGGCGCGCAGAAACAGCGGAAACTAATTTCGAAAAACAAGCGGTCACTGCTGCCGAAATCTCAGAACAAGAGTATTTCGATAACGGTATCCTACTTGTTGCATTCGTACGCGCTGGTGTAGAACTGGCCTTCGAAACGATGGTAGATGCTGGCATCATTGAAGACTCGGCTTATTACGAATCACTTCATGAAACACCGCTTATTGCTAACACTATTGCGCGTAAGAAGTTGTATGAAATGAATGTGGTGATCTCCGATACGGCTGAATACGGTTGCTACCTGTTCGACCAAGCAGCTCGCCCTCTATTGACTGAGAAGTTTATGCCTAAGATTGGCGCGGACGTTATCGGTAAAGGTCTAAGCTTGGACGATACTGGTGTTGATAACACGCGTCTAGTTGAAGTCAACAAAGCAATTCGCGAGCACCCAGTAGAAGTTGTGGGTCAAAAATTGCGTGGCTACATGAAGGATATGAAAGCGATAGTTTAAAAATCGCTCTACCTATTTTTCGAAAAGGCCGAGTTGCTAGCAACTCGGCCTTTTTCGTATCCATAGTTCCAACCATAGTTCCAACCATAGTTCTAGCCAAATTTTTCAGCATGTTAGACACACTTGACGTTGAGTCGCAGGCCTCGGATATGAGCTTCTCGGCTTATAATCGAAAATCGGAGGTGGTTTATATTGCGGTCAACCCGAACATCTTTTTGCCCACACGGTAATTTATTGAGCCCGAGTTTCTATCTTATGATTTTCGACACTTTACATTTCTACAATACTGCGCATAAAGTTCTTAAAAGTAACGATACTGAAACCACCTTCGCCGGTTCAGGCTTGCTGACCTACTAGCTGGCACCCATCCACTAAACTAGATATGCTGTTACCGAATAGATAATAAATAGGACAAGGCATGCAAGCTAAGGTTTCCGTTAACACCGCTCAATCAGGTTTTTATCAAGGCTTTAATAAAGTAGTCGCTATCACGCCAAAGGTCTTGGTTCTATGCTTAATTGCGTGGGCCGTACTGCTTCCAGAGCAAGCAAAAGAAACATTAGCTGATATGCAACATTGGACCACCTCGTACTTTGGTTCTTGGTATATGTTTAGCGCCGCTATTTTTATGCTAGCCGTCATGCTCCTAGCCATTGTTCCACGCACTGGACGAATCAAGCTCGGTAAAAAAAACGATAAACCTGAGTTCTCTTTATTTTCTTGGTTCTCAATGATGTTTGGTGCAGGTATTGGCATCGGCATGCTTACCTACTCGACTGCGGAACCGATTCTTCACTTCGCGACTAACCCAGATACAATTCAAGGCTTAAGTACCAGCCTAGATGCTAACAATGTGCGCAATGCGTTTAAATGGGGTTTCTTTCACTACGCTCTAACACCTTGGGGCTCGTATGCGATTGTAGGAATCGCTCTGGGTTACTTTAGCTACAACAAGGGCTTACCGCTAACCATTAGATCGTCGCTACAACCCTTGTTTGGCAACGCAGTTCAAGGTTGGCTCGGCCATATAGTAGATATTGCGGCAATCTTAGCCACCATTATTGGCGTTGGCGTAACTATTGGTTACGGCGTCTCCCAGTTCGCCTCCGGTGTATTCAATATTAGCGGGGCACAATGGTTAATGAACACAGATGGCTCCCCCAGCTTAGCCGCTCAACTTGTGGCCTTGCTAGTTGTGCTTGCAGCCTCCACGTTATCGGCTATATCAGGTATCAACAAAGGCATTAAATGGCTATCAAATATCAATATGGGTTTATCTTTTTTTCTATTGATATTTTTTGTGATCTTTGGATCCTTGGGTTTTGCGATTAACGCGTTTGGTTTTGCGGTTTGGGACTACGTGGTCAATTTAGCTGAAATGTCGTTTACTGTTTGGAACATTAAAGAAGATAAGGAATTGGCCGAATGGCAGGGTGCATGGTCTGTCTTCTATTGGGCATGGTGGATTGCATTTGCACCGTTTGTCGGCTTATTTCTGGCACGAGTATCGCGTGGACGCACGATTCGCGAATACGTATTGGGGGCAATGATTGTACCATCACTGACCTGCCTAACGTGGTTTGCCTTAATCGGTGGTACCGCCATCAACCTAGAGCTTAGTGGAGTAGCCCAAGGCAGCATTATTAATGCTGACATCTCAGCGCAGCTCTACCAAACTATTAATCTAATACTTTCGCCCGAAATGGCCGCAGTGATGTCGGCGGTGATCGTGGTGCTACTGCTAACCTATCTAATCACCACGGTAGACTCGGCCATATTGATTGTCACTACGCTCGCATCAGGTGGTAATCAAAATCAAAAAAGCACCAAACATATTATTATTTGGGGAGTCATTTTTACCGCTGTTATTGCATCTTTGTTAGCCGCAGGTGGCATGGCTACGCTTAGATCTGCGATGATTATTGGCGCGCTGCCATTTTCATTGGTGATGATGTTGATGCTAATTTCGCTAATGAAATCTTTATTTTCAAGCATGGCTAAAAAGGCGCCTTAGTCAAGAAGTCGC
>JAESTB010000022.1 GCA_016763815.1 Arenicella sp. | reverse complement strand
TTGAGCCGCGCCACATTGTGGTAACCCAGTTAAATACTTTCACGCCTGTCGGAACCGAAATCAACATGGTTGCATACATGAAGAATAATTCGCCTTGCAGCGGCATTCCAACAGTAAACATATGATGAGCCCAAACGATGAACGATAAGAACGCAATCGCGGCTGTGGCAAATACCATTGAGCTGTAGCCAAACAGAGGCTTACGCGCAAAGGTCGGTATAATATGCGAGATGATGCCAAACGCAGGCAAGATCATTATGTACACTTCAGGGTGGCCGAAGAACCAGAAAATGTGTTGATACAATACGGGGTCGCCGCCGCCAGCGGGATAGAAGAATGCGGTGCCAAAGTGACGGTCAGTCAGCAACATAGTTACCGCACCGGCAAATACTGGCATTACCGCGATAAGCAAGAACGCTGTGATCAACCAAGTCCAAACAAACATCGGCATTTTCATCAATGTCATACCAGGAGCTCGCATATTCAGAACGGTCACGATCACGTTGATCGCACCCATGATCGAAGAGATACCCATCATATGAATCGCAACAATACCCATGTCGACACTCATGCCGCCTTGGATTGTTAGCGGTGCGTAAAGAGTCCAGCCTGCCGCTGGTGCGCCACCAGGCACAAAGAAGCTGGTGAGCAGAATAGTAAAGGCAAATGGTAAAATCCAGAAGCTCCAGTTATTCATGCGCGGCAAAGCCATATCTGGCGCGCCAATCATCAACGGCAACATCCAATTTGCGAAGCCGACAAAACCAGGCATCACCGCACCAAACACCATGATAAGCGCATGCATGGTGGTCATCTGGTTAAAGAAGTGAGGATCTATAAACTGCAGACCTGGTTGAAATAGCTCAGCTCGGATAACCAGAGCCATCGCACCGCCCACAAACAACATGGTTAGTGAAAAGATAAGGTATAAAGTACCAATATCTTTATGATTGGTGGACATAAACCAACGCTTGAAAAACGGAGGCTTATGGTCGTGATCGTCGTGGCCGCGATCGCCAGCGGTCGCTGCATGTGACATGAATAAACTCCTGATCTACTAGTTACGTTTCGCTTTAACATCGGCTGGCAAAACAACATCACCAGTCTCGTTACCGAAAGAATTACGTTGATAGGTTACAACTGCGGCGATTTGCTCGTCGTTCAGTTGACCTGCAAATGCGGCCATGGCGGTACCAGACTTACCAAACATGACAATCTTAATGTGGTCATCAATTGGGCCTGTGGCAATCGCGCTACCAGCAATCGAAGGGAATACCCCAGGAATCCCCTTGCCGTCGGCACCGTGACACGCTGAACAGTTTGCGGCAACCGATTCACCTTTAGTCATTAGTTCTTCTTTAGTCCAAGTTTTCGACGAAGGCTGGTCAGCGGCATGCGCTGTGGGAACAATCGCATCAATGACAGATCTTGTCGCTGCTTCAGCTTGCACTTCAGGTGTTTCTAACCGCGGCTCTTGCGCAATAGACTCAACGCCGTCAAATGAGCCACCAGCGGCAACCCATCCGTCGAACTCTGCACCAGTAACAACTTGTACAACGATCGGCATGAACGCATGGTCTTTACCACACAACTCAGCGCATTGACCTCGGTAAACACCTTCTTTACCAACGTCCACATTGAACCAAAGCTCATTAATATAGCCAGGAATTGCGTCTTTCTTGGTACCGAAGGCAGGAATCCACCATGCATGGATAACGTCATTTGCGGTAATAAGCGCGCGTATTTTTCGGCCGGACGGAACAACTAATACTTTGTCGGTCTCTAGCAAATAGTTCTCGCCTTGAGGAACCGCATTTTCTTTATCGAATTGATCGATTTGATTACGTGGGGTAGACAACGTAGCGTAAATGCTGATGTCTTGATCTAGGCCTAGATAGTCGTAGCCCCATTTCCACTGATAGCCAGTGATCTTAATGGTTAGCTCAGACTTGGTAGTGTCTTCCATCTTGATCAGCACTCTGGTCGCTGGAATGGCCATAACAACCAAAATTATAAATGGAACTATTGTCCAAACAATCTCGACTGATGTGCTGTGGCTAAATTGTGCCGGCTCGTAATTCTTGCTTTTTCGGTGAGCGAAAATTGAGTAAAACATGACACTGAACACAGCAACGAAAATTACCACGCAAATCCAGAAGATAAGCATGTGCAAGCCGAAAATGTCGCGAGCGACTTCAGTTACAGGATCCTGAAAGTTCAAGCGGTATTCCGCCTGAGCTAAACCACTAAATAAAGTGGTCATAAGGAATGTGCCAAACGCAGATATTTTAGCGAAAGACTTTATGTGTTGAGATAACACCATAATTAGAGGTACTCCAATTAAAATTTCGGTTCGTAGAAAAACCTTTATTTTCAAACGCTTGTGACATAGTCAAAAGACTCTTTGAAATTTCGGTTTTGTAGCCCAATATTAACATCTTGGTTCACTTAGAGATTCACCATTGTGAAGCGCTCAAGCGGTATTCATCACGTCTGATAGGCTGCCCAAGTTGAGGCGCACGAAAGGTATCACAGCCCCCCCCGAGCATCAAGAATTAAGGCTCAGATTGTTAATAAAAGTTTACCAAAAGTGAAAAATTGATCGGCAAGTCACCTTCTACTCAAGTAACGCCATCCAATGTTCACTGCATGCGTCGACTTCAGCATATTTATCACTATTAGACTGGTAGGGTAACTCAAATAACTTTGGCACCGGCATTTGATTCTCTAAAGTAGCGATATTGTCGCTTAGAAAATTAAACGCTGGGTCAATATGGTTAGCAACCCAACCAGCAAATGAAACACCAGACTGCATAATCGCCCTAGCCGCCAATAGAGCATGATTCAAGCAACCAAGTTTCATACCGACAACCAATATCACCGGCAACTTAAGCCTTTGCGCCAAAACCTCGATGCTCAGAGAGCCGCTCTCAGATAGCGGAACCAACCATCCCCCAACGCCTTCAACCACCAATACGTCGACCTGTTCAAGGGCAGTTACCACATCAAGCTCAATCAGCTCAGTGCAAATATTATCACCAATCTGCCGTGCGGCAATATGCGGAGCAATTGCCGGCTGATACGAGTAGCGGTTAATGAGTTTGGGCGCAAGCGCGACGTTGCTCGCAAGCCTAAGTGCCTCGACATCCGTATTTTGCAATCGCCCGTCGACCAACTCAAAGCCACTGGCGATAGGCTTTAGACCGGCAACACGCTGATACTTATGCTGCAAGTGGCGAATCAGCGCAGCGCAAACATAGGTTTTTCCGCAATCAGTATCGGTGCCAGTGATGAAAAATGCGGGTTTACCATTACTCATTCGCGCCTCTGTGTTTAGACACCTTGGGTTTATTAGATGCTTTGGGTTTAGATGCTTTGGCATAGACCACTTGGTAGCTGAGCTCTATCACACCATTTTGCTGAATAATTGCGTCTACTTGGGCTCTAATATCGGCAAACCGAGCGCGGCTCATCAGCCCTTTGGGCCGAGCGGCGCTGGCATTGCCTGCACCCAAATTGCGAACACTCTTCAGCGCCCCATGAAAGGAGTCAAATGACTGAATGTAAGACTCTGTCCATAAACGATCTAGCACCAAGCCTGAGCTGGAGATAGCACGCTCGAATTCGGCCAAGCTAAGAAAGCGTTGGTCATTGTTACCCCAGAGTGCACGCCAGCTCTGCAATGTGCCGCGCAGAAATGAGCTAATCAATGCGCTACCGCCCGGCTTCAATGCCGTATACATCTGTTTGGCGGCAACCGCCGTATCGCACCACTGAATCGCCGAACTGCTAAAACATAAGTTTAAACTACTCGGGCCGAATGGCAGTGATTCGATATCGCCTTGCAACAACTCGACTCTCAGCGCCGTATTCTCCCCGGCGCTAAAGCGTCGCGCAGCGGCCTGCAACATGGCTGGCGCTATGTCCAGACCCGTGAGTTTTGCACTGGGGTAAATATTCGATAACTGCAATAAGGCGTAGCCAGTACCGCAACCTACGTCGCAAATAACAACGCTGTCGGAATTTTCACAATCACTATTATCGGAACGACTATTATTATCGACACGGGCTCTGGCAATGCCTACGTTAAGTGACTCCGGCAGCTCAATCATCAGAGTGTCAACTATTTCTCGCTGCATCGTTGCTAAGTTGTCGTATTGCGCCGCCGACCGATTGAATTGCCGCTGTACTTGGTGTTTATCAATGCCCATCCGAGACTCTTTCTATCAGCTGTAACAAATTTTCAATCACCGCATCAGGGTCGGTCATAAAGGGGGCATGACCGGAATTGATCTCGGCTAAGTCAGCGTTCAACATGGCGGCCAAACGAGCACTACTGGCGGGTTTGGCGACTCGGTCTCTGAGACCTCCAATAACGTGGATTGGCATTTTGAGCTTGGTTAAGTCACTCCTCAAGTCAGTCTTCGCCAAACAACGGATACCGGCACTCAAGGTTTCTAAACTCGGATTCGGTCGCTGACATATCGAATCATGCGCGGCCCTCGCTACGGTTCGTGCACCCGCGCTGCTACCAGCCTGCATCAATAAAAACATGCTCAGCGTGCGCTGGTAATCACAGGCTAATTGTTGTGAGAATAAGTC
>JAESTB010000298.1 GCA_016763815.1 Arenicella sp. | reverse complement strand
TCCGCTGTTTCCGTGGTTTTCTGCCTCAATTAGTCGCATTTTACTTCATTTTTATTTCAATCCTGATTGGTACAACGGTCTCTACTTGTTAAATATTAGAGGGTTATCGATTTGAACGTGATTAAGCTATTTGTTTCTGCGCTAGTAATCTGCGCCGTGGTGGCGGCAACAGCGCTGCAGTCTGCTAAGGCGAATTTGCCGATGGCGGTCGATGGTCAAAGAGTGCCGTCGTTAGCGCCGATGATTGAACGCGTGCAAGGATCTTTGGTGCGGGTGTCTGTTAGCGCGCCACTTGGGGCGCGCCTAGATCCGTTGGACGATCCTTTTTTTCGTCGTTTCTTCAATCAGCGGCGACCAAAAAACAGTCGCGCGCGCGCGGTGTTTGCTACTGGCGTGGTGATTGACGGCTTGCACGGTTTGATTTTGGTCAACGAGCACTCTGTTCGTGGTGCCAGCAAGGTGAGAGTGACGCTTGATGATGGTCGTGATGTCGACGGCCAGGTGCTTGGTAGCGACTCAGCGTCAGATGTGGCCCTGATCAAAGTTGATGTACTTGGCTTAACCGCGATTGGCATAGCCGATTCTAATAATTTGAGAGTAGGTGATTTTGTGGTCTCAATCGGCGACCCGCTAGGCGAAGAGAACACCTTGGTCACCGGAGTGATAAGTGCCTTAGCACGCAACAATAGCTTGCAGGCTCACCAGAACTTCATTCGTAGCGATGCCGCCACTGGTCCTGGCGTGTTAGTTAACTTAAAAGGCGAAATGGTTGGCCTTAATATTGCTAAGTCGGCACAAACTGCTGGCAACTTACGCATCGGTTTTTCTACACCAGTAAATATGGTTCTGCGAGTCAAAGATCACTTAATTAAGTACGGTACACCGCAACGAGGTTTTTTGGCGGTTCAGGTTCAAGATCTAACCCCTGAATTGGCTGGTGCCTTTAATATTCGACAAGCGGGCGGTGCGGTTATCAGCAATGTGATTGAGGGTTCAACCGCAGACAAAGCCGGTTTAGAAATTGGCGACGTGGTATTAGAAGCCGGTACTCAGCAAATATCCAGTAGTAATGATCTAAGGGCCATTATTGGCCAACAATTTGCCGGCGACACTCTTAACATGACGGTCGCTAGAGAGGGTGGCAAAGTGTCCCTTAGGCCGGTGTTAGAGTCGTCTACAAGGGTGACCAATAAAGGCACCATGTTGCACCATCAATTAGACGGAGCGACGTTCAAAGAGGGTGATATGCGTCACGTTAGCACTAACGTTGAAAATGGAGTGTTGGTTAGCGCCGTGCGTCAAGGTAGTGTCGCATGGGAGCATGGATTGCGTGCCAATGACATAATTGTCTCGGCTAATCGCAAATCAGTTATTAACCTGAACTCGCTACGAAAAGCGATAGAAGGTAAACAAGTCTTAATGCTTAATATTGTGCGTGGTAATGGCTCGATGTTCCTGTTGTTGCAATAGAGGTGGCTTAGCGGGTCACTATTATTGGCTCTGGTAGCCACGGTAAGATTTCGATTTAACCTCTTTGGGTAGTAGTTTCAGTAAGTTTAGTTATAATTGCGCTTCTATTAAGCTGAGCGATTTTATATACCTGAAACGGCCGATCAAATGACCAACGATTACGTAATTGCCCCCTCTATTTTATCTGCCAACTTTGCTAAGTTGGGCGAAGAAGTTGACAATGTCTTGGCCGCAGGTGCCGACTGGGTTCACTTCGACGTGATGGATAATCACTACGTGCCCAACCTGACTATTGGTCCAATGGTTTGCAAAGCGCTGCGAGATCATGGTGTTACGGCACCCATTGATGTGCATTTAATGGTTGAGCCGGTTGACCGAATTATTCCTGATTTCGCTCAAGCAGGCGCGACTACGATCACTTTTCATCCGGAAGCTAGCAAGCATCTGGATCGCAGCTTACAGCTGATTAAAGCCGAAGGTTGTCAAGCTGGTTTGGTATTTAACCCGGCGACTCCGCTGTCGGTTTTGGAGTGGGCGATAGATAAAGTCGATATGATTTTACTGATGTCGGTAAATCCCGGCTTCGGTGGTCAATCTTTCATTCCTTATATCAAAGATAAAATCGTTGAAGCACGTAAAATTATTGATGCCAGTGGTCGTGATATTCGCTTGGAAATAGACGGCGGTGTAAAAACTGATAATATTGGCGAGCTAGCTGCGTTAGGTGCCGATACCTTTGTTGCTGGATCAGCGATCTTTAATCAGGACGACTACGCCCAAGTTATCGCTGAGATGCGTGAGAACATCGCAAATTCCATCAGCTAGTCATTTTAGGGCTTGACCTGAAACGGTCCTCGCGTGATCATTGGTACACGAGGACGAACCTCTCTTTTTATTATGCAAAATTACTTTATACAAATTACCGACTCAAGTTGGCGTAGCTGGCAACGCTAGAGCTTTTTCGTGGGCATTTTCTTTAATCCTTGCCCGCACTGTTCATTTGTATTTGTATACGCAGCCATAACTTCAATCAAGTCAATGGCTGCACTTAAATAGAGTAATTATTGCCATGCCTTTTTCCACTGAATCAGAATTCCTTTCGTTTATTGCACCCTTAAAGCAACAGGGTTTTACCCATGTGCCGGTGGTGCGAGAAACCTTGGCTGACTTAGATACCCCGGTTAGTACCTATCTCAAGCTTGCCGCTCAGCCCTATACCTATCTTTTTGAGTCTGTACAAGGCGGTGATAAATGGGGGCGATATTCAATTATTGGCTTGCCATGTAAACTAATTTACCGTTTCTTCGGCAAGCAGATGACGGTTGAGCGTGATGGAGAGATCGTCGAAACAGTGGATGTTGATCAGCCGTTAGAAAAAATCCGAGAGTTGCAGGCACAATTTAAGGTCGCTCAATATCAGGGCCTACCCGATATGATTGGTGGTTTGGTCGGATATTTTGGCTATGAAATAGTGGCCTATATCGAGCCGAGATTGGCGTTTGAAAATAATCCTGACGAGATTGGCACTCCAGACGTGATGCTGATGGTTTCGAAAGACGTGCTTGTATTCGATAACCTTTCCGGTCGTATTTTCATGGTCACGCTGGCCGATCTTGATGATCCGCAGGCATATCAAAAGTCTCAAGTGCATTTAGATGAATGCGTCTCTGGGCTTGCTTCCAGCTTCAGTGCGCCGGTGTTGCAGGCTGGCGGTGAAGTGCTTGACGAGAGTGACTATAAGCTGCATTTTTCACAGTCTGACTTTGAAGCTGCGGTGGAGCGTTGTCGGGAATATATTCGCGAAGGCGATATTATGCAGGTCGTGCTGTCACAGCGATTGTCTACCGAATACACTGGCCGCCCGATTGATTTATACCGAGCCTTGCGAACCATTAATCCCTCGCCTTATATGTATTTTCTCGATATGGGCGGCTTTGAAATCGTCGGCTCGTCACCCGAGATTCTAGTACGTGTTGAAGGTGATAGCGTTACTGTTAGGCCAATTGCTGGCACCCGTAAACGTGGTGAAACGGTTGAACGTGACCATGAGTTAGAGGTTGAGCTGCTAAGTGATGAAAAGGAATTAGCGGAACACTTGATGTTGATTGACTTGGGCCGTAACGACGTTGGCCGCATTGCCACTACTGGCTCGGTACAACTGACTGAAAAAATGCGTATTGAGCGCTATTCACACGTGATGCACATAGTCTCGAATGTCGATGGTGAGATTAAGCCCGGTGTCGATGCCATTGATGTTTTGAAGGCTACGTTTCCCGCGGGCACGGTAAGTGGAGCGCCAAAAATTCGAGCGATGGAAATTATTCATGAGTTAGAGCCGATTAAACGTGGCATCTACTCTGGTGCTGTAGGGTATCTTGGCTGGAACGGTAATATGGATACCGCCATTGCGATTCGCACCGCTGTGATAAAAGATGGGGTTGTTAACGTTCAGGCTGGGGCAGGGATCGTCGCTGACTCGGTGCCTAAGTATGAGTGGAAAGAAACTCTTAATAAGGCTCGCGCGATGGTCAAAGCAATTGAGATGGCCAGCACCGGTTTGGGTTTTTCCCAGGCTAAAAAATCACCCACAGTTTCGCCCAAAGTCTAGGAGATTGTTATGTTAGTAATGATTGATAACTACGATTCATTTACCTATAACTTGGTTCAATATTTAGGTGAGCTAGGTGAAGAGGTTCGCACTTTTCGTAACGACGAAATCACCTTGCAAGAGATCGAGGGCATGCGACCCGATCGTATTATGTTGTCGCCTGGGCCGTGCACGCCGAACCAGGCTGGTATCTCATTATCATTGATTGAGCATTTTAAAGGACGGGTCCCGCTGATGGGCGTGTGTCTAGGCCATCAATGTATTGGTCAATCATTTGGCGGTAAGATTGTGCATGCGAAAAGCATTATGCATGGTAAAACATCATCTATTAAGCACATTAATAAAGGAGTGTTTGACGGCATTGCTAACCCTTTTACTGTTACCCGTTATCATTCTTTGGTGATCGAAAAGGAGACGTTACCGGCATGCCTAGAGGTGACGGCGTGGACCGATGACAATGAAATAATGGGGGTGCGCCATAGAGAACTGGCGATCGAGGGAGTGCAATTTCACCCTGAGTCGATTCTTACTGAACATGGTCATGCATTGTTGAAGAATTTCCTGGAGACTAAGTAGTTATGCAAATACAGCATGCCATTGCCCGAGTTATTGAGGGTGCAGACTTATCACGCCAAGAAATGCAGGCGGTGATGCAGCAGATTATGACCGGCGAATGTACCGACTCGCAAATTGGCGGACTCTTGGTTGCGCTGCGAATGAAGGGTGAAACCATTGACGAGATCACCGCCGCCGCAGAGGTGATGGCGTCATTGGCCAGTCACGTGCAAGTCGATGCGCCGAACCTGATCGATATCGTTGGCACTGGTGGCGATGGCATTAGCACCTTTAATGTCTCGACCGCAGCCTCATTTGTCGCGGCGGGTGCCGGTTGCAGTGTTGCTAAGCATGGCAATCGATCGGTCTCGAGTAAATCAGGTAGCGCTGACTTACTTGAACAGGCCGGGGCTAATTTGAACCTTGAATCATTTCAGGTGGCAAAGGTGATTGAGTCGGCCGGTGTTGGATTCATGTTCGCGCCAATGCATCATAGCGCCATGCGTTATGCCATTGGCCCACGCAAAGAAATGGCGGTACGCACCATTTTCAATATTTTAGGCCCGCTAACTAATCCCGCTAATGTAAAGCGCCAAGTGGTTGGTGTATTTGCTAAAGATTTAACCGAAACACTGGCAAATGTGTTCATGCACCTTGGTAGTGAGCACACCTTAGTGGTTCATTCGGATGACGGCATGGATGAAATTAGTATTTGTGCGCCGACGACGATTAGCGAGATGCAGAACGGCCGTGTTACGTCGCACACCGTCAAGCCAGAAGACTTTGGCTTGCAAACCACCAGCGTAGAAAAGATCATTGTGCGCGACCCAGCGGAGTCTTTAGCCATGATCGAGCAAGTCTTAAGCGGGCAAGCAAGTGCCGCTCGAGATATCGTGGTGCTGAATGCCGGAGCCGGCGTCTATGTTGCTGGCTTGGCGAGCTCTTTGGCGCAAGGTGTCGAGCTGGCTCAGGCCTCGATCGACTCAGGTAAAGCGCTTGCCGCTAAGCAAGCTTATATAACCGCGACACAAAGCGTATAGACACCGTTTAGGTAATAATCAGACACCGTTTAGGTAATAATAGATGCACCAAATTATGTCCACGGGCTCCGATGTGCTCGATAAAATAATGGCTCACAAAGCCGAAGAAGTTGCTTATGCAAAGCGACAGTTTTCATTGGCCGATGTCAAAGCTAAAGCCGGTGATGTTGGCGACAGTCGAGGATTCGCAAAGGCGCTAAGTTCCTCTATGTCGGCAGGGCGTTCAGCTGTGATTGCCGAAGTTAAAAAAGCCAGCCCAAGCAAGGGGGTTATTCGCCCTGACTTTCGTCCGTTAGAGATCGCCGAAAGCTATCAAAAATACGGCGCAAGCTGTTTGTCTGTATTGACTGACGAAGAGTTTTTTAAAGGGAGCGCCCAATACTTTTCTCAAGCGCGTGAAGCCTGCACGCTACCGATGTTGCGTAAAGACTTCATACTCGATGAGTATCAAGTGTTTGAATCCAAGGCGATGGAGGCCGACTGTATACTGCTGATCGTAGCGGCCTTAGAAGACGGCTTGATGCAAGACCTAAGTGGCCGAGCCCAAGAGCTGGGGCTAGATGTGTTGGTCGAGGTGCATGATCAGCATGAACTTGAGCGGGGCCTTAAGCTGGGCATGCCGATGATTGGCATTAACAACCGCAATTTGCGAGATTTTAGTACCTCACTGGATACCACCATCGATTTGCTAGACTTAATACCTGACGGCGTTGTGGTGGTAACCGAAAGCGGTATACACACAGAAGATGATGTTGGCTTGATGCGCGAACATCACGTAAATAGTTTCTTAGTTGGCGAGGCGTTTATGCGCGCTGCAGATCCAGGTAAGCGTTTGGCTGAGTTGTTTTTTTAAAAATAGCTTTTGATCAATAACTTTAAGCAACAAGTTAAACAACAAAGTGGAAACACGACTGATAATGCAATGAAAGTATCTGTAGAACTTCAACAAAACGTGAATTTCAAAGGCACCTCTGCCAGCGGCCACGACATAATGATGGATGGCCCTGAAGAGTTCGGCGGTGAGAATCTCGGTGCTAGACCAATGGAAACCATGTTGATTGGGATGGGTGGCTGTGCCTCGTTCGATGTAGTGCATATATTACGAAAACGTCGCTTGACAGTTGCCAGCTGTATTGCCGACATTGAGGCAGAACGCGCCGAAACTGAGCCTAAAGTGTTCACCAAAATCCATTTGCACTTCAAAGTGAGCGGTGAAAAATTAACCGATAAGGCGGTCGGTTTAGCGGTTCAACAATCAGCCGAAAAATATTGTTCAGCGTCAATCATGTTGGGCAAAACGGCCGATATAAGCCATTCATTCGAGATTGTATAATGAGTTTGCCAAGGCCACAGCATGCGGGCATGCGACACGTTGCATTGAATGTACTAGACCTCCCACTAGTTGAATCATTCTATGTTGATTTACTCGGCTTTGCAGTCGAATGGCGGCCCGATGAGGATAACGTCTATCTTTGTAGTGGGGTAGATAACTTAGCTCTACATAAAGTTGCTGATACCGGTTCTAAAGCCCAAGCCTTGGCGCATACGGGCATTATCGTCGATCTTATTGATCAAGTTGACCAGTGGTACGATTACTTAGCTGAAAATGGCGTTAAGATGCATAACCAAGCGAAAACACACCGTGACGGTGCTCGTAGTTTCTATTGCAGCGACCCCGAGGGCGTGGTGGTACAGGTTATTTTTCATCCGCCGCTTTCCAAAGGCTAATTAGTAGTTGAGGGTGTCTCAATAAAACCTTCGCCAATGTTAAAATCAACAACAATAATCCTCTATAAAACACTGCACTCTCGCCAGTGTTACCGCTACAATGCACGGTTTACGCCTGAACACTGTTTAGGCTGGCCAACACCACAGTAGCAACCATCATGCAGCAAGAATACAAGCCGAACGAGATTGAAGTCAGTGTCCAAGCCAATTGGCAAAAGACGCAGCTCTTCAAAGCCGTTGAAGACAGCAGCAAAGAGAAGTTTTATTGCTTAGAGATGTTTCCGTATCCCTCAGGAAAACTGCATATGGGGCATGTCCGTAATACACTATTGGTGATGTTATTAGTCGCTATCAACGTATGCTCGGTAAAAACGTATTGCACCCAATTGGTTGGGATTCTTTTGGCTTGCCCGCTGAGAATGCAGCGATCCAAAACAATACTGCTCCGGCAGCATGGACTGACGACAACATCGCCGACATGCGTGGTCAGTTAAAGCGTTTGGGT
Organism: Arenicella sp.; assembly: GCA_016763815.1. Taxonomy (GTDB): domain Bacteria; phylum Pseudomonadota; class Gammaproteobacteria; order Arenicellales; family Arenicellaceae; genus Arenicella. Next base: position 5,728 of record JAESTB010000298.1, on the reverse strand, counting down.
TTTAGCTACGATTGGAGTCGCGAACTTACTACCTGTAAGCCTGATTACTACAAGTGGGAGCAGTGGTTTTTCACCAAGCTGTATGAGCGCGGCTTGGTATATAAAAAAGAATCTGAAGTGAATTGGGACCCAATCGACCAAACGGTGCTTGCCAATGAGCAAGTAATTGATGGCCGTGGCTGGCGTTCTGGGGCCTTGGTTGAAAAGAAAAAAATTCCTCAGTGGTTTATCAAAATCACTGACTACGCTGAAGAGCTTTTGAGCGGGCTAGATGACTTAGACGGTTGGCCTGATTCAGTTAAAACTATGCAACGCAACTGGATCGGCAAGTCGGTTGGCGCCGACGTTGAGTTTGCGGTTGAAGGGCATGATAACTTGCGTGTTTTTACAACTCGACCAGATACGCTCATGGGCGTTACCTTTTTAGCCGTTGCGGCCGATCACCCGTTGGCGATAAAGGCGTCGGAGTCTAATCGCGAAATCGCTACGTTTCGTAAAGAGTGTGCACAAAGCTCGACCGCCGAAGCCGACATGGAGACCATGGAAAAGCGTGGCATCAGTTTAGGTATTACCGCTACGCACCCGATGACTGGTGACCCAGTACCGGTGTGGTGTGCCAATTTCGTATTGATGACCTATGGCACTGGCGCGGTGATGGCTGTGCCAGCCCACGATCAGCGTGATTACGAGTTTGCATCAAAATACGCGATTGATATCAAACCTGTGATTTGCCCTGTCGAGGGTGAGCTTGATATTAGCCAAGCCGCCTATACCGATCAAGGTGTGCTCAATAATTCTGGTGAATTTGATGGTCAAACATCAGACCAAGCAAAGGCCAACATCACGCAATGGTTAGAGAAAAACAACCTTGGCGAACAGAGGGTTAATTACCGATTGCGCGACTGGGGTGTGTCTCGACAACGTTATTGGGGTTGCCCAATTCCATTTATCTACGATGCCGACGGTAACGCCACTCCAGCGACCGAGTTTCCTGTTGAATTACCAACCGATGTGGTAATGGACGGCGTTGGCTCGCCAATTAAGAAAATGTCGTCCTTCATCGATACCATTCACCCGATTACCGGTGAAGCAGCTCAACGTGAAACCGATACCTTCGATACTTTCTTTGAATCGTCTTGGTACTACGCGCGCTATTGTTGCCCTGGTCTAGACACTGACATGCTCGACCAGCGGGCTAATTATTGGTTGCCGGTTGATCAGTATGTTGGTGGCATCGAGCATGCCGTGATGCACCTTTTGTATGCACGCTTTTTTCATAAATTGATGCGTGACGTTGGCTTGATCGATTCCGATGAGCCGTTCACTCGCTTATTGACACAGGGAATGGTAACCGCCGAAACGTATTATCGCACCGCCGACGACGGCAAACGCAGTTTCTATAACCCCAAAGAAGTAGAAGTCACCTTAGATGATAAGGGTAAGCCAGCGGGGGCGACGTTAATTGCCGATGGTCAAGCGGTGAAGTCTGGTGGCATAGAAAAGATGTCCAAGTCTAAAAACAACGGCGTCGACCCACAAAGCATGATCGATAAATACGGCGCCGATACAGTACGCTTGTTTACTATGTTTGCCGCTCCACCAGAGCAGTCATTAGAATGGAATGATGATGCTATCGCAGGTGGTTCGCGATTCTTACGTCGCGTCTGGAGTCTGTTCAATAAGCACAGTGACGCTCTAGCCAGTGCTAAGCTCAAGCCGATGATTGCTGGCGAAAACACTAATTCAAATGATCTAAATCCAACGGCTAAGGCTCTACGTTTAATAACGCACACCATTATTCAACGCGTTTTATTTGATTTCGAGCGCCAGCAATTTAATACCGTCGTGGCGGCAGCTATGGAGCTTACTAACGCTGTCGAGAAGGCGAGTTTCTCGGCCATGGGTGATCATGGTGGCGCGGTATTGTCGGAAGCTTGTCATACACTGGTTAAAATTCTTGCACCGATTACGCCACATTTGTCTGAGCATTTATGGTCACTATACGGCACTGAACAATCGTTAGAAGATAGTGGTTGGGTTGCCATAGATGAGTCGGCTTTGGTTAAAGATGAAATAACCTACGTAGTGCAAGTTAATGGTAAATTACGAGCAAAGCTCGAAGTGGCGGCGTCGGCCACTAAGGATGAAGTTGAAGCCTTAGCGATGTCGGATGAGAATGTACTGCGCTTTATAGAAGGCTTAACGGTGCGTAAAGTTATTGTAGTGCCGCAACGGCTAGTCAATATTGTGGCGAATTAATTCCGCAATCGGGCTCGCTTGCGCTAAAATCCAATTGAAACGAATAAATACAAGGTCTGAAAATGGTTAACAACATCATACGCTCTGCACTTTTACTGGTTCTTGCAGCCGCAATCTCTGCCTGCGGTTTCCATTTGCGCGGTAATATTCCACTTAATGAAAACATAAAAAATATGTTTGTGAGTGCACCGGACGGTCCGTTTAAAGATCAATTAGAGAGTGTCTTGACTACGTCGGGCGCGCGGCTCTCCGCCAACGATGCTGGCGCTGACGTACTTCTAGTAGTTACTAAAGCTGTGACCAGTCGATCGGTCGGCACACTCGATGAACGTGGCAAGGCTAATAGCTACAATCTAAAGTTTAAAGTGAAGTACTCGTTAAACGACCGTGCCGGTGTTAATATCCGGCCATCGAGTACTTTAGTAGAGACGCGACAGTATAATTTTGATCCTGAAAGAGTGATTGAAAGCGAGGCTGAAGAGGCCGAGTTGCAAGAGAGTATGGAGCAAGACATTTCTCTTCGTATTGTGCGCCAACTGGCGTCTATCACCGACTACGTAGCGAAATAGGTGATGGTGTTCGAAAACCGAGTAATTCTCCTGCCAAATAACTCTTTTTCACCACTGAACTAACAATTAAACTAATGCGCGTTACCTTAGAGGAAGTAGCTCAACGTCTCAAAGCTTGCGGGGGTGATTCGAATAACCCGCTGCCGAAGGTGGTTTTGTTGAATGGCAATGAGCCCTTATTGGTAGAAGAAGCGCTGGATGGGGTACGACAAGTACTCAAACAACAGGGTTTTGATGAACGGCTTAAGTATCAACTTGAAACCGGTTTTGACTGGTATAAGTTAACTGGGGTCGGCCAGGCGATGTCGTTATTTGCTGAGCGTCGAGTGATTGAGTTTCGAGTGCCTAAGGCACTGGGTGCGCCTGGTACCAAGGCGCTAACCGAATATTGTCAAAACCCACCCGAAGATGACATTTTGGTTGTCATGATGCCAGCGTTGGATAAACGCCAAAGAGCGGCTAAGTGGGTTAAGGCCGTCGAGTCGGTTGGCTGGTTGGTCGATGGCTACGACATTAGTTTGCAGCAGTTCCCAGCTTGGCTGAAAAAGCGCTTACAAACCCGCTCGTTGCGGGTTGAGGCCGGCGTAGTCGAGCTGATGACCGAGCAACTTGAAGGCAACGTATTGGCGGCGGCTCAAGAAGTCGATAAATTACAAGTTTTGGCCAAAGACGGTGCGGTGACACTTAAGTTAGTTACCGAGAGTCTAGCAGATCAAGCGCGGTTTGATGTTTATGCGTTGACCGATGGCTGTCTTATTGGAGACTTTAATCGTGTACTGCGTATTAAAAGCCGTTTGCAGTCTGAGGGGGTCGAGCCAGTGATTGTAGTGTGGGCCTTAGTGCGAGAGATTCGCCTGTTAGCATCGATGTCGTCGGCTTTGCAGCAGGGCCAAAATAAGAGCTTATTATTTAAGCAAAATAGAATCTGGAATAAACGTGAACCGATTGTTAACGCGGCGCTTGCCCGTTTAACGCCGCGAATGTGGTACCAGCTACTCGAGCAGGCCGCGCATCTTGACCAAACCGTAAAAGGCCAGCGCTATTCAGAAGTGGGTAGTATTTGGTATCAAATTGAGCAACTTTGTTGCCGTTTGTGCGGGATAAAGCTTGCCAGTACGGTTAATGCGTAAGCGTGTTTTAGAGTAGAATTAACCGTAAACTAAATTAGCCGTAAACTAAGAGTTAAAGAGTTGAACATAGAGCAATACATGCAAGCATTAGGCCAGCGAGCGCGTCAAGCGAGTCGCTTGATGGCCAGTGCTGGCCGTGGAAAAAAAGATGCGGCTTTGATGGCGATAGCCACTAAGTTGGAATCATCATCTGCTGCCTTAAGACTGGCCAATGAAAAAGATTTAGCGGCCGCCAAAGACAACGGTTTAGAGGCGGCTCTAGTTGATCGTTTAGTGTTAAGCGAATCCGGTATTGCCGCCATGGCTACGGGCTGTCGGCAAGTTGCTGCCTTGCCTGATCCGATCGGTGAAGTTGGCGATATGAGCTACCGCCCCTCAGGCATTCAGGTTGGCAAGATGCGCGTGCCGCTTGGTGTGATCGGCATCATCTACGAATCGCGGCCAAATGTGACTATTGATGCGGCGATCTTATGCCTCAAGTCTGGTAACGCGACTATTCTACGCGGTGGCTCAGAAGCAATTTATTCGAACATGGCGATAGCTCAGTGTATCGCTGAAGGCTTAGCTGAAGTAGGTTTGCCGACGGATGCCGTACAAGTGGTCGAAACCACCGATCGCGCTGCGGTTGGCCAGCTGATCAGCATGCCCGATTATGTCGATGTGATTATTCCGCGCGGCGGAAAGGGTCTGATCGAGCGTATAACTCGTGATGCTAGTGTGCCAGTGATTAAACACCTAGACGGCATTTGTCACGTGTACATTGATCAAGATGCTGATCCCAAAAAAGCGTTCGATATTGCTTTGAACTCTAAGACCCACCGTTACGGTGTTTGTAATGCGATGGAGACGCTATTGGTACATCAAGATATAGCCAAGCAAATCTTGCCGCGATTATGCCAAGCCTATGTTGACGTAGGTGTCGAGTTACGAGGCTGTATACGGACCCAAGCGATTGTTCCGATGCTCGCCGCCATTGACGAAGATTGGGATACTGAGTACCTAGCTGCCATATTGGCGATCAAGGTGGTTGTCGACTTTGATCAAGCCGTCCAGCACATCGCTGACCATAGCTCAGATCACACCGAGAGTATCGTTACTGAGAGTTACACCGCTAGCCGAAAATTTATTCAGCAAGTTGATTCGAGTTCAGTAATTGTCAATGCCTCGACGCGGTTTGCCGACGGATTTGAATACGGTCTTGGCGCTGAAATTGGCATTAGCACCGATAAGCTGCATGCTCGTGGGCCGGTCGGATTAGAGGGCTTAACCTCGCAAAAATACATCGTTTATGGTGATGGACATATTCGCAAATAGGCGGCTAGATGGTTAACTCGCCTAAGCTGATTGGGATTTTTGGCGGCACCTTTGACCCTATCCATCTTGGTCACCTACATGCCATGCAAATGCTTGGCGAGCAAATCAGCTTCGACGCAGTGCATTGGGTACTGAGTGCTAGGCCGCCGCATAAAGACCAGACTAGCTCCAGCGTAGAGCATCGTTTCAAGATGCTGCAGCTGGCAATTAAAGCTGTGCCAAATTATATCGCCGACGACCTTGAGATAAAGCGTGATAGGCAATCTTATACGGTGGACACCGTCGAAGCATTTCAGGCTCGATATCCCGGTTCTCAACTTTGCGTGATTATTGGCGGCGACAGTTTGCTGAGTCTGCCTAGCTGGCATCGTTACAATGAGCTAGTCGGGATGGTCAACTGGATAGTGATGAATCGGCCTGGGTACTCGCTAGATCTGCCGCAAGAGCTGTCGCAGC
>JAESTB010000297.1 GCA_016763815.1 Arenicella sp. | reverse complement strand
TGCCGCTACCCGTCTTGGATATTGCTTGAATGCCACCAGCGTTCGCTTCTTTTGCATAATGGTCTTCATTGCCCATTTGCCCTATCTAGTTCATAACTGGTTTTTTTTAGCAGCGACTTAATCTTGCTAGTCAAATTTTCTGTATTTGATTTTTCCAAAGCTTGCTGCAGGTAGGTAATGGCTTGGCTTTTGTCTCGATGCCTCAAATTATAGGCCCTGCGATAAAGTGATTGCGCAAATGGGTCCGGCGTACTTTCTGTTGCGATGACTCGACTGGTATTGGCGTCGCCGAACAACGGTCGTGAAAGGGAATTGATAGGAGCCTGACGAGTCTGGACTCGCGATTCCATTATGTCGCCACTGATATCTGAGGTTTCATCAATAATTTCGATTGTTGATGAGTCTTCGATCGGTGCGATTATTTCTTCGAAGTTGTCGCCGGACGCTATCGAAAAAACGGCGCTTTCATCGATGACTGGGGATGCTAATGAAGATTCGTCGATATTTACTTCTGCTGGGTTTGGCGATGCTTGGGGGATTGATCCTTGAGCATCTGAAGCAGGTAATACAATCCGGTTTTCAAGTGCCATTTTGCTGTAAATCAGGTAACAAGCGCCGATAGCGGCGGCGACTATGATGGTATAAATCATGTATCTAACTAATAATGATTTATTCGAATCAGTTGCGCGCGTAAGACTGTCTCGGCTACTAAGAACCAGTTCGCTCTCGGCCTCATCTTTATCTTTTGTTTGAATTTCTGGAGTACGTCGAATCAGCGGTGGCGTGTCTTCATCGTAAATTCCATTTGTGGTAGGCGCAATTGTATTTGCACCATCATCGTAAGGCATGTGTAGGGTCCATGTTTTATCTAGATTGATGAACGCCTATACTAATTGATTGTAAATTAAATTGTCAATTATGTTGATGCATTCTTGGCTTGACGTGATCCGTTTAGATTGTGCCGAGTCTAACATTAATTTTAGCAGGCAATTAATCGGTGCATTATCGAAGACGTCGATTGAATTGTACGGCCGATTATTGGCGTCTAGGTATTGTGTTTTATAGATCGTTTCGAATAACACGCAGCCCAACTGATAAATGTCACTTCGAGCATCGATGGGTTTATGCTCTATTTGCTCTGGCGATGCATAATGAGGTTTGCCGATGGCAAGAAATTCAGAACAGCCATACGGTGTTGCACTGCCAAAATCAATTATTGATACGTGATTTCGTTTGTCAATAAGCAAGTTGCCAGGGGATAAGTCGTTATGAATTATCCGTTCGGAGTGAATGTCGCCGAGGATGAGTAGTGTTGCTCGAAAGAGTTTAAATACATCTTGTATTGGTGTGTGGCGATTTGTATAAGTCTGATAGAGCGGTCGCCCAGTAATAAACTTATAGGTTAAAAGTTCGGGCCTGCAATCCGAAAAAAATAAGACTTTCGGGATAGCACCTACGTCCGCAAGCGGACCGTTAATAATAGATCGTTCCCTTTCAGCCATCTTCTCGATTACGCAGGATTTCCTGATTACTCTCCTAAGCGGGATCCCAGTCGTGATCGAAAAGCATAGATCTACTTGTGATGTTTTAGTGGTTTTTAGGGTCTTTAATTTAATTAGCACGGCATTCTGGTCAACTGGGGCTACTTTCGTAAAATTCGTAATATTGGTAAAACCGTTTGATAGCGAGGGCTGAGCGCCATGTAATTGATTTCGCATAATAGTGTCTCAGAAAAGTGGTTGATTTATCGATAATAATCGGGATAGAATAAATTACAGATGTAAAGCAAGAGAATATTGAATTATTAAATATCAAAGGTTTTTATCTGGCCAGCAAACGTTGGCGACCCGGTTTAGAAAGCTTTAACGCCCTACGTTAGCTTTAACTCCCTACCCAAATTAAGGAATGTTATGAATATTCAAAAGCAAAAAGGCCAAGGCCTGTCAGAATACATTATTATTGTTGCATTAATTGCCGTTGCCGCCATTGGCGCTGTTGGTTTCTTTGGAGGCACTGTGTCTAACCAAGTGGCTGCTATGGCTCAAGAAATGTCGGGTCAGAATGCCGATACCGAGATCGATGCTGCAGGCACCTCAGCGGATAGTTCAGCTAGCTCGGCCGGACCGCGTGGACTGGCTGATTATAACGAAGGCAACTCGAACAATTCTGGCGATTAGTTGATAGAAAACTGAGTCATTAGACGGTATGAGCGAGGGTTTTTCGGCCCTCGCTAGAAACTGTTGACCTGTTCATAACTCAATTTTGGAAGGCCGCGTTCAGACGGTCGTAACGTATGTGGATTTCAGATCGAAATCATCTATCGACAGCCAAAATTGAAATTGTTGTTTTGTTTTTGTGCCACTAAAGCGTGAGAATGTTGACGATAGCAATTGAGCTATAAATCGCCGCTCTTGGAGCAAATCAATATATCGACATTTGAGGTGTTGATGCATTGATTTGTGTTCAGCGTAGGCTATAGCGAGAGTTTTGATGTGTTCATCAGTTGTTTCAACTGAGAATCTGGGATTAGATTCGAGGTGAGCTCTAGCCAGTCTTAAATTCGGTTTTTCACATCGATATGCTGTTCGATTTCACTAATAGGTCCAAGGGGCGTGTCTCGACTGCTGTTGGCAGTAGGCGCAAACTCAGTGGGCACGCTCGACCGCGTTTTTCAATTCAGTCTGGCCAAGCATCTGTTTTGGGTATCGCATTTTCGCTGATGCTTATCACAGGGATATTCACGCTTTACAATGTCTCTCAAGTTAGTACCGAAAAAACTAATTTGGTCAATGCGGCGGACGCAGCAGCTTACTCATCAGCAGTGCATGTAGCCCGCAATCTAAACTATATCGCCTACACTAACCGCGCAATGATGGCAAATCACATTGCGGTCGGACACATGACGAGCTACTGGTCATGGATCAACTACGCTGATGATGTTGTTTCGCTTGTCGATGATATCTGCGACACACTTTGTTCTTTTATACCTTATATCGGGGCGGCTATTAGCGCCTATGTTTCGATCGTCGAGACCGGCATAGATACAGCAATAGATGTGGCGGAAGTGGCGGGTCCTATTATTGCCGTCGAGAATGATGTTTTAAATGAGGCGTATTATCAAAGCCAAGGCTTTTTGACCGGCGCGCGTTATGCGATCACCACCTTGCCTGGGGTGGATCCGATAAGTGACCTTCAGGAATCTGTTCTGCAGTCATATCACTCTGATATCTCTTTGCATGGGGTCACCGAGAGTTATCCTTCTCATCTATCTACCAACATTAAGTTGCAAGGTGCTCGCGCGCGATGGATTGCAGACCGAGCAACCCTCGGTCTTTATCTCGAGGCCTATGGACCTGGAGATGATGACGGGCGAATTAAGCGTTTAGTTGAACGTAACGTAGATAGATTAGCGAGTGAGCGAAGTGATCGCTGGTTGCGCAATGGGCAGTCTCGCAACTGGCGTTGGACATTCTTTCCTATTCGCCTGCTAAAAGATGGTCAAACTAAACATTTAGAGGACGATGGGCAGCTGAATTGGTACGCCGAAGATCGTTTTCGTTTTCAAACGTGGAATTTTACTAAGTTTCGATACGATACCAAGTTGTCTACAGAACGGCATACTGCCGATACCCAAGATGATTTTTATAGCGGTTATAGAGGCATAAGGCAGTATACATCGGTTGCCGAAGATCGAGACAGAGAAGACTGTTCTGGGCCTAGTGTCACGGCACCTGGAATGGTTTCTGCGTCGGACTGCTTCGGGCTGACCGTGATTGCAAAGCGCAATCTCGGTAGTGCTCGGTTAATGAAGCCGGGCGACGGTGGCAACGCACAATCCGGTAACGATATGTACACGATTGCGCGCTCTGAAGTGTTTTATCACCGACCTCACACGATGCCCGCGTTCGGCGCGAAGGTCGAGTATGCGAATTTATTTAACCCTTTCTGGAAGGCACGCCTAAGTGATTAATTTTCGAATTGCAATTGTATTAATGGTCTGCTTGTTTGTTGGGGGCTGCAATGCCAAATCCCAGAGTGATGATAGCCTCTCTGTCCGTATGGTCTACGATAAGAGTGTTAGCTTTGCGGGGCAAGATAATGAGAAGTATCGAGGGCTTAAAACTGATCAAGGCGTTGTTGCCGCTAGCAATGATGTGAATTATCGCCAAGTTCGTATTTCGATACATGCGGATCGTGCCAAAGTGGAATGGGGAATAGAACAATCTACCTCCTTTGCAGCACCCAGCGCAAAAGCCATGGAAGCGCTGAAGGCGATGGATATCGATTTTTACGAGCAGAAAAATCAACTGATAATAAAGAAGCAAGAAGCCGTTGTGTGGCATGGTAATGATGGGCGTAAGTTTCATACCGTCGTGACGGATTCGAACAATTACGATGTCATTACTAAAGCGGTTGACCCGAGTCGGAAGAAAAAGCAGCGCGTAACCAGATCTCGGGCAACTGCTTGCGACCAGCTTCCAACCTATGACTTTCGTTTTCCGGTTTTGCAGTCGCCATGTAAGATCGCCGCTCGAATTGATCGCAAGAGATGGATCCCAACGGGGAGAAAAAAATCGATCGAGGTGATGGTGAAAAGAAGTGCCACCGGCAACTTTGAAAGCGAGTTGCTCGAATGTGAATACTATGCCGGGCCTGACAACCAAGAGGATTCTAAGTCTGGGCGATGCATCTCTTTTGAGGGCTCAGTTCCTTTTTTGCTGATCGAGACTGTTCAAGGAGCTGATGGAAGAAGATTGGTCGATGAAAAATCCAAACTTGAATATCAACTGGTGACAGTAGATTGGTCACCCAAACCTGAAGAAAATGAATTTAACTTTGACTCCGTTGCCGTGTGCGGAGCACCGAAATCTGGCGACGATAGGTGGGTTAAGTGCTGAGTACCGCTAAGGAGATAGGCAAGGCTCAGAAAGGTCAGTCCTTAGTCGAAACCTTAATTTGGGGCGTCTTCTTTAGTATTGTGTTGTTGGCCATACCCATGATTATCAAGGTCGCGGATATTAAGAATAAGCATTATGAGGCTGTTCGCTATGTCGCTTGGGAGCGAACCATATGGTCCAGTGCTGCAAAATCTAATGCCGAGTTAGCCGCTGATATTGATATGCGTGTAATGGGGCACATGTCTCAGGCGATAACCTCTACCGAAAAGAAAGAGAACCCATTTTGGAGTCACCGCGGACGACGAATCGTAAATGGTAATGAGCAAGATACTCAAAGCACCGCACTTACTATCTCAAACGGTGAATCGCCGGGTGCGACCACTGCCGTATCTCTGTTTGCCTACAACGGAGGTATTCGTGGTGATCTGAATTTGAACGGTAATGGCTACGCCACCATGCAGGTGCAGACTCGACTCATTGATCGATTCGATGAAGACAGTGATCATCGCTACCAAAAAGACGACGACTCCGAGACATTTTCTA
>JAESTB010000296.1 GCA_016763815.1 Arenicella sp. | reverse complement strand
GTGTGGCAGTTTTTGTACTTAGGTCGCGCGCTTTTCTACCTTGGAACATTGTAAACCTAACGCCGAGCTAAGCGGCGCGCGTTAGCGCGTCCAGAGAAGGCCGTGTTTTTTGACCTGAACGATGTTTGGGTACCTTGTAAAGTTTTTTAATACAATCACAATGTTAAATTATATTTCCAACTTATTTTGGAGCTAATCCCATATCATCTAGTTTCATTAAAATTTCCGTTTTTCGTGTTCTGGAAACCTCCTGCCAATGCACACCTTCTTGTGCACCAATTATTGCATAGATTGAGTTAAGCCCCGTGCCTTTAACTTTTTTCTTTAGTTCTTCGTATAAATCAAAAGCGTCAGTAGCCATGAACTCCTCAACTGAGTCTATACCGACTTTGGCTAAAATTTCTTCGCTCTTTGGCCCAAACCCTTTTAAGTCACGGAGTCTCATACCTTTTCCTTTAACGCTTCCAACTTTTGATTATGGAATAATGTGAAAAGCCTTCGCCTGCGGCTTCTCCCATTTTCATTAATTCAAAATATTCGCCACATTTAACACAGGTGTTTACTTTCTCTCCGGCTTTAATAGCATCGCTTTTGGTTTCCAAATAAACTACATCAGCATATTCATTGTCGTTCTTTTTTATAAGCTCGCGCTTAATAAACCCTTTTTGCTTAAGAAGAAAGTCACTATTTACATCATTAGCTTTTACTATAAGTTGTTCATCAGTCACGCCTGATGCTTTTATAAATGGCGCCCATTCAATTGCAGTTTCTCCCGCTATTACATTCATATTGGCAACTAAACATATTAGCAATACACCTGTGACAGAAAATTTATATTTTGTTGTTTTCATCTTTATCCCAAATGTATTACGGTGCCGAGAATGGTCACTAAGTCATTATACTTTGCTACTCCTGACACCATACTGTCAGGAGAGAATAATATTTCAAAGTACCCCCTCTTTTACAAGGTTTTATATGAAGTGAAACTTTTTGCGTCGCAGACACCTAAACCTAACGCCCATAAAAAAGATGCGCTTTAGCGCATCTAAGAAAACCTCCTAACGAACATAGTGAGTGGTAATTTTTGTTAGTTTTTTTCCATTACTTTACCGCACTAAAAATGGAAAGTATCTCGTTACATGTTTGGTTTCGTACCAAGATATCTTCCGTATAGCCCTCTGATGAATAAGCTAGTCTGCAGCCTTTGTCTGAGCCAGTAGCTGAGGTCATTGTGCCTATGTTGGTCTTTTTAATAAATTTGGTTTCTTCATAAGAATCAACTTCATTGTTTATTTTCATTTTACCTGGCCCAACTAATTCGATATAGCCAGAGCCAATTGGCTTAATACGCTTAACTGAGAAAGGAACAATGTCAGAAGCAAGTGAATATTGAGACGAGAATAAACAGATTATTAGCAGCACTGTTTTATTTTTTAGAGAGTTCACTATCGACCCTTTATAAACATAAGGCCTTACTAAGCGACATGAAACAGTTAAGCAACTGTTTCGCGTCCGTTTGAGTAACTTGTTATACACCGTTACCATTAACACTAAAAAATGAAATAATTGCATCATTAACCTTTTTTGCTTGCTCGATGTTAACCCAATGCGCAGCATCTTCAATGCCAATGATTTTTGCATCCGGAATTAGTTTTGAAAGCTTTTTCGTATTAGCAAAAGGGAAGCTAACATCTTGTTTACCCCAAATGAATAATGTTGGTTTTTTGAGTGCCCCTAGTTTCTCCCAGCCTACAGTGTAATCCTGAACAGGAGAATATCTAAGCGTTGAAAGTGCTGAGCGCGTAAAGCCAGGGTAGCTTGCGAAACGCTCCCATTCTTCAATCACATTATAGTGCTTTGAAGGGTTGAACAGATATGCTTCAACTTTTGGTTTAAGAATTTTTTTCCCAAAATAATGAAAAGCTAAATCAGCCACTAAAGGGATATCTAGTAGCTTATTACGCCCATTTTCATCAGGCCAGCCTGCGGGACCCACCATAACAAGGCTAGCAATTCTCTCGGGGTGATGATTAGCGTAATCAGATGCAATGACACACCCAAAAGATGAACCAACTAGATGTACGCTTTTTGCCCCGACCTCTTTTAGAACTGAATCGAGCTGGTTTCTGAAAAGCTTAAGATCATAGTCAACTCGTGGATGGTCAGAAAGACCTCTTCCAAAAAGATCATAAGTAACGACTTGATAACCAGCACTTACTAATGAACTTATATTGGGGTTCCAAGACTCCATAAAGCCATTAAAACTATGAATTAGGATAATCGTTGGCGAATTTTTTTCGCCAAATACTTGATAGCGAGTAATGCCTGCTTTTGATCTAATTAGTGTCGCGCTAGAGGCTTTCCTAGCCGCATCAAGCGCCACTGTATCTTCATAGCGATATTGGTAAAGTGTTAAAAAACCAAATAAGCAAATTATAAAAATAAAATATTTTAAAAACTTCGTTTTCAAAGTCGATATCCTGAGGTCTATACGCCTCGTTAAGAGGCTAAATATTGTGGGCTAAAATGGAACCAAGCGAACAGCCCGCTGCATTTAGTCCTTTTGAATAACTTGTTAAGCCTACGATACAAGGTCCCACCTGAAAAGCCCTTTGATATCAATGTTGGCACCTAAACGTTCATAAAACTTTATTGCACCATGGTTACCTTGTTCTACTTCCCATTTGATCCGACTGCCACCTTTAGCTAAGCACACATCTTTGGCTTTAAACATTAATTTTTCACCAACCTGCTGCCCACGAAATATCTGCCAGACAAATACGTCATCAATATTCATATAGCTTGAGCCGAGCCAAATAGAATAATTCCATGTATATGAACAATACCCAGCAACTTCGCCGTCAATTTCAGCTATTAAGACACCGAAAGATGGGTTATTGCCAAATCCTGATTTTATTAATTCTTGCTTGTTGGTTAGCACATACTGTTCTTGCTCATGATGCATCGCAATAGCAATAATCAAATCATATACAATGTCGATATCCGATATTGTTGCTTCTCTAACAGTTACCACTAAAATCTCCGAGTAGGTTTAACGCCTTTAAAACGGACGCGTTGTAAAAGCGTCCGAGCCGTAGGCGATAGTTTTTGAACTTGTTAGTGAGTTATTCATTGTAGGTTGCTATTGCCATTTATTTCTTTGGTAATTATTTTCTTAGCTGTAATAATCGTTAAACTACCAGAATTGATAGTTAAAACAGCGTTGTGATTATCATTTGTGAAATAGTGGTTTTTGCCCCTTGTTTCTATTTTATCTAATGGTGTTGAAAGTAACACATTCTTTAAAAAGGCTTCTAATTCGGCAACAGTTAAGTCAGGTAATTGTAGGTTTCGCTTTATTCTAAAAATTCCAAGTTCGGTATTTCGAAAATTATCACTTATAGTGATTTGCAAATAATTATTCATACCTCACTAAGGCCGTTAAAACCGACGCGCGTTTTCTCGCCGTCCCGCGTAATGAGCGCAGCGAATGGAGTGAACTTTCGCACCTTGTATGATTTAAATTTGAACATATTTAGGAACCCTTCTTTTAAGAATTTCTACCAATTCTTCATCCATGACATCGTAGTTATCTGGGATGTCTAAGACAGCAAGCTTTTTACCTTTAAGTAGATCTCTGAATTTTTTTGCTACCTTATTCTTGTGCGTTTTTTCCATAACAAGAATTACATCTGCCCATTCGATCAAATCACCGGTGACCGCAGTCTCTGCGTCACTATTAGTTCCAGCGCCTATGGCGTTAACTCTTGGGTGATCTGAGAATACTATTTCAGCTGTAACACTTCTCAATTTATTTTCGCTACAAACGAACAGAATATTTTTCATGGCCTAATACATATAACGCTGTTGACGCAGGCCGAAGTAACAGGGAAAGTTTTGCGTCTTTTTTACAAAAGGTGCAACAGTTACGAAAGTCCAGCCTATAGGGTGATTGTTCTCAATCTTGCTAAATGATTACTTTTCCCGGCTTTCAATTTCCAGTGGTTTCCACCAGCTTTGATTCTTTATAGGTTGATTATACTCAATTTTCTGCCCAAGTTTTGGAGTTACCAGTTTTACTCCATTCTGATTGGCATATTCTACAGCGAGGTTTATTGGCTCAAACCAATCATGGAATGAAAGAGCGAAAGTACCCCAGTGGATCGGAAACATCACGTCTGCATTTAAATCCCAATGAGCTTGGATAGATTTCTCAGGGTGCATATGTTCTGGTCAAGTCGTAGTGGACACTTTCAATTGGGATAATTCAAATTTCATTGGCGATAGGTCATCATTCGCTGAATGCAATCTATCGATGTTGTAGTAGCGCATATACGCTGCCACGTCTTTTTTCATATGGCTTCGGGTTGGCTGTTGCACTTTCAATATCCAGTCGTGTTTAAGGCTGCCGAAGAAGCGTTCAACGACGGCGTTATCCCAACAGGCCCCGACGTCGCCCATCGATGATCTCAGGCCTCTCTTTCGTAGCAATGCCCTGAAGCGTTGGCTTGTATATTGCGAACCGCGATCAGAATGGAACACAACGCCTCGAGGCGGTCTTCTTAGATTGACTGCCCTGAGTAGCGCCTTTTCTACTAAGCCAGTGGTCATGCGTTTGCTTATTTCCCAGCCAATAATCCGCCGGGAATATAAATCCATCACGATCGCTAAATACATCCAGCCTTCGCCGGTGCGAAGGTAGGTTATGTCGCC
>JAESTB010000295.1 GCA_016763815.1 Arenicella sp. | reverse complement strand
CTTAACTTAACGCTGCTGAGCTTGCCGTAAGTCGGCCAGACTGGCTGCGTTGATAGCGTTGACACGAACGTCGTCGCCAACCATTTCGGTGCTGCTCACTTGAAAGTGCGCCTTGTTTTGAAACGGCATAGGCGAATTAAATTTAAACATACTTTTGCCCTGATCACCTAAAACACTGCCAGCGTAAAACAACACCAATTCATCGACTAACCCAGCCTGAACAAATGCGCCACTAAGCGTTTGCCCGGCTTCAATGAAAACTTCGTTACATTGCCATTTAGCTAGCTCTTCTAATACCTGCAGCAAATCTAACTGCCCTTCGGCATTTGCTTGAAGGTGCACGACTTCAGCACCGGCCTCGATCAATGCTGCGGTTTTTTCAAGGTCTTCAGACACGGTAAATATCATCAGGTTTTGGTCAGCGCCAATAATTCGCGCTTCTAAGGGCATTTGTAATTTGCTGTCTAGCACCACACGCAATGGTTGGCGTTGTTGGTTATCGAGTCGCACGTCCATTTGCGGGTCATCTGCAAGCACGGTACCAATGCCAGTGACTACCGCTGAACATGCGGCACGCAATGCTTGCACTGACTCGCGAGCTTGGGTGCTGGTTATCCACTTACTTTCGCCATCATACGCTGCGGTTCGGCCGTCTAAAGTCGCAGCTGACTTGAGCATTACCCATGGTTTTTGTCGCACCATACGGCTAACGAAACCTCTATTTAGCCATCGGGCCTGGTCTTCAAGCACACCCGCTTCAACCTCAATACCAGCGCCTTGCAATAACTCAAACCCGCCTCCTTCGACTAAGGGATTGGGATCTCGCATCGCCGCCACTACTCGACTGATTCCAGCGTCTATCAGGCCGTCAGTACAGGGCGGAGTTCGCCCTTGGTGGCAGCAAGGTTCTAAATTGACATACGCGGTTGCTCCGCGAGATTGAGCACCGGCTTGTTGCAAAGCCAACCTCTCGGCGTGCGATTCGCCAGCGGTCTGATGAAAGCCCTCGCCAACGACTAGTCCGTCTTTGACGATGACGCAGGCAACCCTTGGATTAGGCTGCGTTGAAGTTGCCCCCATAACGGCCAAATCCAGCACGCGTTGCATAAAAGCTTGGTCCTCAGAGTTTATTTCTGACGGGGCTTGAGAGCTTAGCTCAGGAGGCTTAGAAGTAGTCATGGGGGCGATATTACACTAGTGCGTTAACGTTTGTGTGGTTTGCCATCATTTACATCTGCTTGAGCTTTGGTGCGCTTGGTCTGGCGACCATGCACGGTTTGTTGCTGTAGACGCTTGATTTCTTCACTGAATGCATCTACATCTTGAAACGAGCGGTACACCGAGGCAAAACGAACATAAGCGACCTGGTCGACCTCGCGCAATTCATTCATCACCAACTCACCAATTTCAAGCGCATTTATTTCGCGCTCCCCGCTGGTTAGTAGGCTGTGCTTGATGCGGTGCAAGATATGCTCTATCTGGTCTGAGTCGACTGGGCGCTTCTCTAATGCGCGTTCTAGGCCACGCGCCACCTTCAACTCGTCATAATGTTCTCGATCACCATTCGATTTAACGATATAAGGAAGCTTCAAACTAGCTTGCTCTAGGGTGCTAAAACGTTCACCACATGCTTCACAAGAACGTCGACGACGTACCGCATCACGATCTTCGGTTAAGCGAGAATCGATCACGCGAGTATCGTCGTTTTGACAAAATGGACAACGCATTTAGTGTCGCTTACTCATAGTGATTGGTTTCTTGGGCCTAGTTTTTTTGGGGTTTTAATCAGAAAAGTCGTAGACTGGGAAACCTTTACAGAGTTCCAAGACTTCGGCTTTCACTTTGTCAGTAACGCTTGAATCGAAACCACCGTCCTTATCGACGGAGTCCATCACGTCTGCCATCCAGTCCGCTAGGGTCGCCATCTCAGCTAGGCCAAAGCCGCGAGTCGTGATCGCTGGCGTACCAATGCGAATGCCGCTGGTTACAAATGGGCTTTGCGGATCGCCAGGAACACTATTTTTGTTGACGGTAATATTCGCAGCACCCAATGCCGCTTCAACGGCCTTACCGGTGATGTTTTTATCGATCAGACTAATTAGACACAAATGGTTATCTGTTCCGCCGGACACCGGCGTGTAGCCTCGGGCTTTTAAACCCGCAGCGAGTGCGCGCGAATTGTCAAGTGTGCGTTGTTGATAGTCTTTGAACTCCGGCTGCAGTGCTTCCTTAAAGGCCACTGCTTTTGACGCAATAACATGCATCAGTGGGCCACCTTGGGTGCCTGGAAATACGCGAGAATTAAGTGCTTTTTCCAGCTTAGGGTTTGCTTTAGCCATTATTATGCCGCCACGTGGGCCGCGTAATGTTTTATGCGTGGTGGAGGTACAGACATCGGCAATTTGAATCGGGCTTGGGTATAAGCCAACCGCAATCAAACCGGCCACGTGAGCGATATCACACATCATTACCGCACCGACTTTATCAGATATGTCACGAAAACGCTGCCAGTCGACTACGCGAGAATACGCGCTAAAACCAGCAACAATCATTTTAGGTTTGTGCTCGAGCGCTAGCGCTTCGACTTGATCGTAATCAATTTCGCCAGTCGCTTCTACTAATCCATATTGAACTGAGTTGTAAATACGACCCGAAAAACTCACTTTGGCGCCATGAGTTAAATGACCGCCATGGTCTAAACTCATACCTAATATAGTGTCACCGGGGTTCAAAACCGCTTGATATACCGCGATATTCGCTGAAGACCCTGAGTGCGGCTGAACATTGACGTAATCGGCCGAAAATAATTCCTTTAAGCGAGCTATCGCCAAGTCTTCTGCGACATCAACATGAGCACAACCGCCATAATAACGCTTACCTGGGTAGCCTTCGGCGAACTTATTAGTAAGTTTTGTGCCCTGCGCTTGCATAACAGCGGCGCTTGCATAGTTTTCAGATGCGATTAACTCGATATGCTCTTCCTGACGGGTATTCTCGTCAACAATGGCACTCCAGACTTCAGGGTCTACATTTGCAATGGTGTCGCTTTTTTTGAACATGAGATGAGTACTCTGTGAAAAATTTTAAGATTCTTTTCTGACCGCAACCGGTCTATCAATAACTAAGACAGGTATCCTGTGGTTAGGGCGTGTATGGATGCTCTGGTTGATCAACACCTTCTTTTTCAACTACTTCAACAAGTAGGTCTTCTGCCGTGGCTCCAAGCATCAGAACAGTCGGGCTGGCTACAAAAATTGAAGAATAGGTGCCGATCAACACTCCGATAATCAGCGTTGCAGCAAAACCATTCAAGGCATCACCGCCGTAAAAATAGAGTGCCAGTAACACCAACAGGGTGGTTAACGAGGTCAGAATAGTTCTTGGTAAAGTTTGATTAATTGAAATATTCATTGTTTCTTCGGTGTCAGTTTCACGAAGCTTACGAAAATTTTCTCTAATACGGTCAAATACCACAATGGTATCGTTCAAGGAGTAACCGATCACCGCTAACAAGGCCGCCAATACCGGCAATGTAAACTCGAGCTGGAATATCGAAAACAAGCCAACCGTAATAACTACGTCATGAATCAACGCAGCTACAGAACCGAGAGAAAATTTCCACTCAAAACGAAATGCCACATAGATCATTACGCCTATCAAGGCGTAAACCAAGGCTAGAATTCCTTTTTCAAACAGTTCTTTACCAAAGGTCGGCCCAACAAATTCTACTGAGCGGATATCACCCGAGCCGGTCTTAGACGCGGCTAAAATTTTAACCACATCGTCACTAACCTTAGCGTCACTATTCCCCGGCGATAGAGGAATGCGAATTAGCACATCTTTGTTACTGCCGAAATGCTGCACTACGGCCTCTGGATAACCGGAAGAGGCTAAGGTAGCACGCATATCGAGCACCGATACGTCTTGCTGGTATGTTAACTCCAGCTTAGTACCGCCGGAAAAGTCGATGCCGTAGTTCAAGCCTTGAGTAAACAGCGAGTAAAACCCCGCCGCTAATAAAGCAATAGAAAAGACTAAAGCGAACTTGCGGTGACCAATAAAGTTGATGGCCGTTAGATTTTTAAATAATTGCATATCAGATCTTCCCTACGCTTAAATGGACAATGAATCTAAGCGACGACCGCCGTAGAACAGGTTAATTAAAATTCGAGAGACGAATATGGCCGTTACCATCGAGGTAACAATGCCAATGCTTAGCGTGATGGCAAAGCCTTGAATTGGGCCGGTGCCGAAATTAAACAGCACCAACGCCGCTATCAATGTCGTTAAGTTGGCGTCGATAATAGTTGAAAAAGCATTCTCATAGCCCCGATGAATCGACATTTGCGGTGCTGCGCCGGCTTGTATTTCTTCACGAATACGTTCGAAAATCAATACGTTAGCATCAACGGCCATACCGACAGTCAATACCATGCCGGCCACACCGGGCAAGGTTAAAGTCGCCTGTAGTAGTGACAAAACAGCAACGATAATGACCAAGTTAAGCACCAATGCGAAGCTTGCTACTAAGCCAAAGACTCGGTAAAACACCACCATAAACAGCAGCACGAGTAAAAAGCCGTAGAGCACTGAGGTAAAGCCTTTTTCGATATTGTCAGCGCCCAAGCTCGGGCCAACAGTACGTTCTTCAATAATAAATACCGGCGCGGCTAGTGAGCCCGCTCGCAATAAAAGAGCAAGATCTTTTGCTTCATTCCGACCATCCAAACCATTGATAATGAAGCGCTTACCAAGTTGGTCGCGAATAACAGGGGCGGTAATAACTTCTCGAATTTCCTTGGTAACCAGCCTAGTGTTGCCTTGGGAATCAGTTTTAGTTTCGCCTAAGGTCTCAACATAAACTACCGCCATGCGATTGCCGATATTATCTCCGGTCACATCAGAGTTAACGTTAGCACCTTTCGAGTCAAGTGTAATACTTACCGCCGGCCCGCCGCTTTCATCTATCGATACACTTGCGTCAACAATATTATCGCCAGAAAATAGAATACGCTTCTGTAATAAAATTGGCCTCCCATCGCGATAGTAAAAACGCTTAGAGCCTGACGGCACCCGCCCGGTTACGGTTGATGCGGCATTATCTTCGTCGACTAAATGCACTTGCAGTGTGGCGGTTTTACCTAAAATTTCTTTAGCAACCGATGGGTCTTTGACACCTGGTAATTGAACTACGATACGGTCCAAGCCCTGCTGTTGAATAACCGGCTCAGATACACCCAATTGATCAATTCGGTTACGCAGAGCCAGCATGTTCTTCTTCAGCGCGGCCTTCTTAATTTCACTAATCGCCGATTCAGTTAACTGAAGCTCCATCGTGAACGAACCATCGCTCTCTCGAATAGTCGCAATCAACTCTGGATTAGCCGTTGTTACGGCTGCATTAGCTTGCTCTTGAAGTTCCTCAGTTTTAAAACGTAGGAAGATCGCACCGTTCTCTTGACGGTTAATACCACTGTAACGAATGCCCTCTTCTCTTAATAGCTTACGTATATCTTCATAATAATTATCATTGGCTTTTCTCTCAACAGCGACCATGTCGACCTGCATCAAGAAGTGGACACCACCGCGCAAATCCAACCCTAAGTACATCGGTGCGCCACCAAGACTCTCAAGCCAGCTTGGCGTAGTCGGTAAGTCGGCTGCGGCGACGGCAAATGAATTACCTAACTTATTACGCAGCACATCACGCGCTGTGTTCTGTGCTTCTTCGCTGGTCAATCGAACCCGAATTTTGCCGTATTCTAAGGTAATTTGCTTAACCTCAACACCCGCCGTCTCAAGTATACGCTTGGTACGCTCAAGCGTATTGGTGTCGACCACCGCGTTACGCAAGCCGATCACTTGCACGCCAGGTTCAGCTTGATAAAGATTTGGGCTTGCATAGATCACGCCAAACGTAACTATTAGCAATAGAACTAAATACTTCCAGGTTGGATTCTTATTCATCAGACAATACCGCTATACACCCCTAACTCGAGATTTTAGCCGTTATTTAGTTGGTAATTAGATAGTGCCTTTAGGCATCATGGCTTGAACCGACATGCGCTGCACTTTAATTTCAGTGCCTTTGGCTATCTCTACGGTTAAAAAATTATCATCTACGGCAATAATTTTTCCTAAAACGCCGCCCATAGTGACTATTTCGTCACCTTTGGCCAAATCAGCCACCATATTTTTATGCTCTTTCTGACGTTTTTGTTGAGGCCGAATTAACAAAAAATAGAAAATCACAAACAATGCGATCATCGGTAAGAAACTCATAATGCCGCCGCCACCAAAAAGACCTTCAGTTTGCGCTGCAGCATCAGAAATAAAGAAACTCAATACGTCGTTCATGAAAGATACCTATCCAATTTTATGGTTGTCTGTTTTACTTTGAGCTGCTCGCCTAGGGGCAACACATCAAAAAAATTAAGCGCGAATTATGCCACAGTTGCGTCAGTTTGACCGCGCATCTCGAAGAAATTTCCTCGGAATTCATCAAACGCGTTGGCGTCAATAGCCTCTCGCATTTGCTGCATCAAATTCAAGAAGAAATGCAGGTTGTGAACCGTCGCTAAGCGCGCGCCCAAAATCTCTTTTGTCTTCAATAAGTGTTTTATATAGGAGCGCGAAAACTGTTTACAAGTGCTACACCCGCAAGCTTCGTCAATTGGCCGAGTATCCATCAAGTATTTAGCGTTTTTGATCTTAACCACACCAGTTTCGGTGTATAGCCAGCCGTTGCGCGCATTTCTGGTTGGCAATACACAGTCAAACATGTCGATGCCATAGTGCACAGCGGTCACTAGGTTTTCTGGCGTGCCTACGCCCATTAAGTAGCGCGGTGCGTTAGCTGGCATGCCGGCGGTTAAGTGTTTTAGCACTTTATACATCTCTTCTTTCGGCTCTCCTACCGATAAACCGCCAATCGCATACCCATCAAAGCCGATTTTCATAAGGCCAGCCAACGACTCATCGCGCAGATTTTCATACATGCCGCCCTGAACAATTCCAAACAGCGCCGACTCGCTATCACCATGGGCGACCTTTGATCGGTCAGCCCAGCGCAATGATAACTCCATTGAGTCACGCGCCTCTTTCTCAGTTGCCGGATATGGAGTGCATTCGTCAAAAATCATTACGATATCAGAGCCAAGTTTACGCTGAATATCAATTGCTTCTTCTGGGCCTAAAAATTTCTTACTGCCATCGATTGGAGACCGAAAAGTGACCCCCTTCTCCTCGATCTTGCGCAATGCCGCCAACGACCAGACCTGAAAACCACCCGAATCAGTCAAAATCGGCTTCTGCCACTGCATGAAATCATGCAAATCTCCGTGCGCTTGAATCACATCAGTGCCGGGCCGCAGCATTAAGTG
>JAESTB010000294.1 GCA_016763815.1 Arenicella sp. | reverse complement strand
GGGCTTTTTTGTGGGTGTTAAGCAAACAAAGGATGCGATTTAGATCTGATTGTAAGATTCCTAAAGTAAAAAATAGCCACTTTTACCCGTACAGATTCAGGCCATTGGAAAGCGATTATTCGTCGTAAGGGATGGGCTATTGTCTCCAAAATCTTTCAAATGAAACGAGATGTTCGGATTTGGCACGTAGAGTCGAAGATGAAATAGTTCGAGGCATCTACATCGAAAGCAGCGATTCAGAGAATTTCACCGTATCTCAGACATTTGTATAAAGCCGGAATTTGATAAGCTCACGGATTGAGATAACACTCCATAACAGTGAACGGATTTTTGAAGCGATCCTTTTTTAATGGCTTCGTCATAGTCGTGAAATCATGTGGATAAGGTCTAAAGCTCTCATGTGGAAAAAGTCATGGATAACTCCTGCTGAGATAACACACAACTTATAAGCACAATCGAGTCTACGTGATTTTCATGGTTCGGTTCGATAAGTAGAAAACTCTAAAACGATTCTAATCGCTCACATATTAGATCGAATTCCAACCGCTTGGCCAGCCTTGATAACCGTGACGATTATGTTCCATAACTAAGGCGACCATCTCACCAAATTGCTTTGTATAAGTAACGTTCATATGCTTGGGCTATATCGTTTGAACTTGGATAAGTGACTAACCTGAATCTTATCAATTTGTGCAACTTCATCAACCTAGTACAATACTAAATCAGTTCGGCGATAGTTGTAGGAACCTTGAGTTTGCTGCCATTGAATAGATTCGAGTATCGCTCTAATTAAGTACCGATGGAAAAACTGCAATCGATACTCAGAAACGCGACTGGTATTGCTTAGCGCTAGAGTTAGGAGGAATATCGTCGGGTGGTGAGATTTGTTAGATAGCGATTTTTAGAAAGGTAGTTGAAAGCTAGCGAATATTATGATTCTCTCCGAATTGTGAGATATTGCAGTTGGTCGGGCTTTGAACTTGGTTGGTTTGTGTTTTCAGAGCTACTCAAAATGTCACTCTTCATCAAAATAAACATTTAGAGGAGATAAATTCATGCGTAAGTTCAAAAATAACGTTGGCGGTTTTAGCTTTACATTAATTGCGATGGTTGCCGCAATGCCTCTGCAGCTTAATGCTCAGAGTTTGAACAATACAGATAACACTTTAGAAGAAAATACAGATAACACTTCAGACGCGATTGCTTTAGAAGAGATTGTTGTGACGGGAATCGGGTCACGTAATAAGGAGCGGTCTGCCTCTGATTTGGCTGTACCGGTCGATGTGATTTCCACTAAAGACCTCGAACGTACCAATCAAGTAGACATCGGGCAATCATTGCACTTTTCAGCTCCGTCGTTTAACGCTGTTAAATTCGGCATTAATGATCTTGCGCCGTTGGTTGATCCAGCCAGTCTACGTGGTCTGGGTCCAGACCAAACCCTTTTGCTCGTCAATGGTAAACGACGACACAAAGTGGCCTTTTTCAGTCTTAACCATGGTGTTGGCAAAGGGCAACTCGGTAACGATATCAACGCTATACCTTCCGCGGCTATCAAAAACGTAGAAATTTTGCGCGACGGTGCGGCGGCGCAATATGGTTCAGATGCTATTGCCGGCGTGGTTAACTTGTCGCTCAAGGATGCCAGTTCTGGTGGTTCAGCTCGTATTTATACGGGCACAAGCTACACTAAACCAAAGTTCGATGGAATTTCGAGTGCCGGTGCTAATGGGGAAAGTATCTACGGTGGCGGTTCAATTAGCGATGGGGATACGTTTAGCATTTCCGCTAACTTCGGTCTGGGATGGGGTGATGATGGTTTTATCAACACCACTGTTTGGAGACATAAGAACGATTCCTATGACCGCTCTGGTACCTATACACATAGTGCTGGCTGGTATCCTGACGATCCAGCATTGACGCAGGCCCAGAATGAGGCAGAAGACACACGCTTGCGAGAACTGAATGGGATTGATCTCGATCGAGCGGTTCTAGGCGGAGCCGAGAATACCAATTATGGTGTTTTTGTGAATGCTGGGCGACCGATAAACGATAACTGGGATTTTTATGCATTTGGCGGTTACTCCGAAAAAGAAGTTATTGGTGGTATTTTTTCGCGAGCAGCGGCAAGAGACGACCGTAGTGCACTGGGTATCTTTCCCAATGGTTTCAATCCTGAGACGCCGTCAGAGCTGAACGACTATCAGATAGTAGCCGGTGCGAGAGGGGAATTAGTAAACGGTTGGGGGCTTGATGTAAGTGCAGGTTACAGTGGCAATGAGTTGGATTTATTTGCTAGAAATACTGTTAACCCAAGTTTAGGGAATGCATCTCCCACTGAATTTTTTACTGGTGCTCTTGAAGTGACTCAGACGATTCTGAACGCCGATCTCACAATGCCTCTTGGCAGCGACGGCAATACGACCCTTGCCCTTGGTACTGAATTACGCTATGAAACGTTCCAGCAAACTCCAGGTGATCTCGCTTCGTACATTGCTGGCCCTTTAGCGGGAGCTGGCGGTAAAGATGTGGGTTCCACAGGCCGTGAAGGTTATTCAGATATAACTGGAGGTGATTGGAGTCGTAACAATGTTGGTGTTTATGCAGAGATAGAGCGGGATTTTTCTGAGAACTTCCTCGTCTCAGGAGCCATACGGGCCGAGAATTATTCCGATTTCGGCAGCGATACCTCATTTAAGCTGGCCAGTCGATATAGGTTTTCAGAAGGGTTTGCGCTACGTGGTTCTTTCAGCCAATCATTCCGAGCTCCGGCACTTGCGCAAACGCACTATAGCAATTTTGCACAGATCGCCTTTAACAACGAGGGTGATTCAGTTGTGACGCCGTTTCTGCCAATTCGGGACTCGCGTGTTCAGAGTGCTTTCGGTATTTCTGAGTTGAAACCGGAGACCTCACGGGACTTCGCTCTTGGTTTTACGGCTCAACCGACAGAAAATCTATCGTTGACGGTGGATTTATATCAAATCAAACTTAAGGACAGAATTATCGTTTCAGGGGGTATCACAGCGGCTGATTTCTCGCAATTTGCGGACACAAACTTTAATGAGATCAATATTTTCACCAACGCCGTGGATACAACAACAAAAGGTATTGATATCGTTGCCAACTACGATATGGAATTCGATAGTGGCAATGCGCTGACGCTTTCGTTTGCGGCCAACTTCAATGATACTAAAGTTGACGCATTCAATATTCCGGCCGCGTTTGGAGACAGCGATATTATCGATGATCGAGACATTGTTTTCTTGACCGATGGTGTGCCCAATCAGAAAATCATCGTTACAGCTGATTACAATGTGGGCATGTTTGACCTGCTCGCGCGGGCAACCAACTTTGGTGAAGTGCAGGATTCTCGTGAGACAGATCCGGCTACGGGTGGGGCGCAAGTTTTTGCAAGCAAAACGTTGGTGGATTTATCGGCAACGGCTCGCATCAATGATCATTTGGACATAAGTTTGGGCATTAACAACGTTTTCGACGAGTATCCGGATTTGTTGATTACGCCGAATGTGCGTGGTGAGGTGCTCTATTCTCGACGTACCAATCAGTTTGGAACGTTGGGTCGCTTCGCCAGCTTCACGGTGAACTACAACTGGTGATTTGCGTGCTATCTCGGTATACCAACCATTTGTAATTAGGTCTCTGTGGGGTTATCTGTAACGATGATCCCACAAGCCTTAGCACCAATAAGGACATAAGTCGATTTAATCACTGGGTGTCAGCACAAACTAGAAAAAGCCAGCTCAAAAACGGCTCTTAAGCGCATAAATATAGACATTGAGGAAAATTGTTTCCATTGACAGGAATAGATCTATCAATCGTATTCTCCAAAAGTTGCTAGCAAAAATGATGATGTTTAGTATTATTTGACAATGAACGCACTAATAAAGCCATTGTTACTCTT
>JAESTB010000293.1 GCA_016763815.1 Arenicella sp. | reverse complement strand
TCTAGATGGTTCATGCTAGTGACGCCATCTTTGGTTATCGTGTTGTGGATCGTAGCCGTTGAAAATGCCGAACTATTACTTTCGACGATGTCGATGTCTTGGTCGCTATTGTTCTGTAGATCGAAATAGACCGCCATACTTTGTGCCCCCGGGGGGGCAGGGCGAATCCATGCGTTCTCTATGACCAGTTCTTGAGCGTCGTTAGCTGCCGTCGAAACCGTATCCGTAGTGGCACCCGTTATGGTCGATGAATTAACAAAAGCCTCTTTTGCCCTAGTTGACTCGACAGTCGGTTCTACGCCCGCGTAGTCGGCTAGGGCTATTAAGTCTTGACTAATAGTTGATTGAATATGCGGCGCGGTTATCACGCCTGCGTATTGGCCTTCGGGGTTGACTAGAATAATAGAGGCACCGTGGTCAACGTCGTAGCCACTATTGGCCGTGTCTTTACCCTTGAAGAATAAAATACCGACATTTTTGGCAAATGACTTGGTTGATTCTAATGGCCCAGAAATGCCGATGAACTCAGGGTCAAAGTAAGGAACATACGCGGCTAATCGTTCAGTGGTGTCGCGCTCCGGATCGACCGACACCATAATTACCTGATAGTTGTGCCAAACACCGGCTTGATTAATATCAGCTTTAACTTGTTTCAAGGTTTGCATTGTTGTTGGTCAGACATCCGGGCAGTTGGTGAACCCGAAAAACAAAATACTCCACTTCCCTTGGAACTGATCTATACCGAACTGTTTACCATTATGGTCAGTGAAATTAACGTCAACTAATGGCTTTGTAGTGGGTAAAAGAATTATTTTTTTAAATTCAGGGCTGTCGGCTGGAGGTGCCTTTGAGCTTTGTACCAATATACCCGAGCCGATGGCAACGATGGCTATCAGAATAAAGAGAAAATACGATTTACTACCTGATGATGGTTTTTGCGTTGACTGAAGTGGAAGCATAATTGGGCCTATTGAGCGACTAATATAAAGCTATTCGATTATAGCCGACTTGATGTTGTTTTTGATCGACCGTGAGGTGTTTTTGATGATCAAATTGTCGGCTATCGTGGATTTTTAGTATCTGCTGCAGTTTTGATGTGCCTGTTTGAGTTGTAGGTCGTATACTTAAGCTACACAGAGCGGCTCAGAATCACTTTCCGGCGGACTAAGAGTGTATTTCTTTGGTCGTTGCCAGTATTTTGATGCTCATAGGTTTAGTCGGAAATAAGGTTTATTAATGTCGCAGCTCGCTAGTTCCACAGGTCAAGCTAGTTCCACAGATCAAGATTTAACTCAGGTTGACTGGCTATCAACATTGGACTCGTGGGCGTATGCCTATGGTGAACCAGAGGTGTCGGGGATTGTTAAACAATCGCCTGAGCATTTTATTGTCACCGAAATGATGGAGGTTGAGCCTTCAGGAGAAGGCGAGCATTACTGGCTAGATATTACCAAAACGCGATTGAACACCGACGCTGTGGCGAAGTCATTGGCTCGCTTTAGCGGTGTTGCTAACCGAGACGTAGGCTACTCGGGCATGAAAGATTTTCATGCGGTAACGCGCCAATGGTTTAGTGTTTGGAAGCCAAAGGGAGACGCCTTGGATTGGTCGAAGTATCAGTTTGATGGTGTGCATATAAACCAAGCGGTAAAGCATAGTCGTAAAATCAAACGTGGTACTCATAAAGCCAATCACTTTCAGATTCGTGTACTCGGGCTAGTCATAAAAGATAAAGCTGTGGTTGAAAATGCGGGGGCTGAAAAAGGGGAGGCTGAAGGCGTTACATCGCTGCTTGATAAAAGGCTTAATAAAATTCAAAAGGCTGGTGTTCCCAATTATTTCGGCGCACAACGTTTTGGCCGAGGAGCGAATAATTTACCTCAGGCGCTGGCAATGTTCGCCGGAACCAAACGTATTAAGACCGAAACTTGCGCGGTATTTTATTGTCGTCAGCACGGTCATGGCTTTTTAATAGTGTCGTTTCTGCGCGCGTGAAGGCGGCTACGTGGCAGTCTCTCTACCTTGGTGAGCCAGCAAATTTGAATGGTAGCAATAGCACATTTTCGGTTGTTGACTTAGAGGCTGAGACTGAACGCCTAAATACCTTAGATATACACCCGACTGCACCGATGTGGGGCGAACAAAATAAGCCAATTGAAACCGATAAAGCTGGCCGAAACGACCAAATTTCGCCCGAGCTGATTGAACTAGAGGTAATGGCCATGTCAGATTACACATTATTGCAACGCGGGCTTGAAAACGCACGAGTCGACTACCAGCGTCGAGCATTGCGTTTGGTCCCTATCGATTTTACCTGGGAGCACGACAATGGTGATTTATGCCTTTCATTTAAACTGCAGCGAGGCCAGTTTGCTACGTCTATTCTACGAGAACTAGTGAGCGAAGGGTAATGGAGCGGGCCTCATGAAAATTGCTGTAACTGAGCTTCCCTATGTCGACAGCGCGGAGCTCTTTGACAAAGTGGCCGATCAACCATGGGCAATTTTCCTAGATTCCGGCAATACAGAACATTTAGCTGAGCAAGGTAATCACGCTAATTTCGATGTGATGGCGATTAAACCACAGTCGACATTGATTTTTGACGGAAAGCTCACTCATTTTCGTCATGGAACCATAGAAGACAGCCTCTATGGCGAACCCTTAGCCATTTTGCAGTCAGCAATACCGACAGCGGAGAACCAAGATCAGGTTGACGAAGCATATTTACCAGGAGCCTTAGGTTTTTTTTCATACGATCTTGCGCGCCAATACGAAGAGGTTCCGGTACTAGCTGAAGATCCAGAGCAGTTACCAATGATGGCCATTGGTGTCTATTTTGTGATTTTGCTTATCGATCATCGCAAAAAAATCTGTCGTCTCATGCAACTTGGCGACTCTCAAGAAATTCAAGCTATCGTAGAAGAGTGGTCTGGTCTGGTTGCATGGACTGCGGAGTTTAAGCAAGATTTAGAAGAGTCGGATGAGTTCAGTGCAGGTGAGTCACGACCAAAACTGCCGTTTCAAACCGGCGGTTTATTAAGTGGTCTATTGAAAGAGAATATGAACCGTGATGTCTATCGAAAAAACTTCAAGACCATACGAGACTACACCATTGCTGGTGACTGTTATCAGGTGAATCTGACTAAGCAGTTTTCGGCTCAGGTCGCAGGTGATGCCTGGTTGACCTATCGATACTTGAGGGCTCAAAGCCCTGCGCCTTACGGCTGCTTTATGAATCTGCCGTTCGCTCAGATATTGTGTAATTCGCCTGAGAGCTTTATTCAATGCCGTAATCGACTGGTGGTAACCAGCCCGATTAAAGGCACACGTCCACGAGCGCATCATAACAAAGCGGTTGATAAAGCCGCAGCCCAAGCATTAAAAAATAGCGCAAAAGACAGATCTGAAAATCTAATGATTGTTGATCTAATGCGAAATGACTTAAGTCGCTGCTGTGAATTGGGTAGCGTAAAGGTGCCTAAATTATTTCAAGTACATAGCTTTGCTAACGTGCATCATTTAATAAGTACCGTCACTGGCAAGTTGAAAAAGGAACTACATGCAATTGATTTGTTTCGAGCCTGTTTTCCGGGAGGTTCGATTACCGGAGCGCCGAAAATTAGAGCAATGGAAATTATTGAAGAGTTGGAGCCCACACGACGGGGTTTATATTGCGGTAGTATCGGCTATATTGGCGTCGATGGAAGCTTAGAAACAAATATTGCGATTCGAACTATCGTGGTGAAAGATGGTGTGGCCAGATATTCGGCAGGCGGCGGCTTGGTAATTGACTCTGAGGTTGAAGACGAGTATCAGGAGTTGCTTGATAAAGCCAGAATGATGACCGAAGCGTTGTTCAAGAATAAACGCCCCGCTAATAATTGAGAGCTACCCGTTTTACCGCTAGAAACTTTTATTTTCCAAAAACTCATATTCGTTAGCAACTATTGTTTGTTAGAAACAATAAGTTAGCTATTATTGAATCAAATTCTATTGAATCTAAAACCAGTTAGACGTACAAATAACGTTTAAGCACATTTTTCTGAACACTTTTTTGTTGAGGGACGAATAGTCCGTTTAGTTTATGGTTCTTGCTGCAATAAAATCACTCTCCGAAATGGAGTTACCCGCTAACGATGTGCCGAAATGGCTTTCGGGTGTTGCGGTCGGCCGGACTGAAAAAGAGATTGAACGTATTGAGACGGCGGCCTTTTTCGCAATACAGTCTCACAGCGGTCAGAAACGAGCATCGGGCGAAGACTACGTTAATCATACCTTTGCGGTGGCGGCTATTGTTCACGAGCTTGGTCTAGATTCTGATGTGATAATCGCCGCATTATTGCACGATACCGTTGAAGATACCGATGTCACTTTGGCTCAAATAAGCGACAAGTTTGGTAACGAGGTAGCGAGTTTAGTCGACGGAGTAACCAAAATGGAAGTGATTCAAGGTTTCACCGACACTGAGTCTGGCCGAGGCAAATCCAAACAAGAGGCAAAAGCTGAAAGCCTACGTAAAATGATGTTGGCGATGGTCGATGACGTGCGCGTGGTGTTAATCAAGTTGTGCGATCGCTTACATAATATGCGAACCCTTGGCGCGGTAAAGACTGAGAAGCAAAAGCGTGTAGCCACTGAGACCTTGGAAATATTTTCGCCATTAGCGAATCGTTTAGGTGTATGGCAAATAAAGTGGGAGCTTGAAGATTTCAGTTTTCGCTATATTGAGCCGGATATCTATAAAACCATCGCCCGAAAATTATCCGAGCGGCGTGTAGGTCGGCAGTTATTTATTGACGAATTTATCGACAGTGTTGCTGTCCAGCTGGCCGACGAAGGTGTAGATGCCGAAATTTGTGGTCGAGCTAAGCACATTTATAGCATCTGGACCAAGATGCAAAAGAAGGGCCTAGAATTTGAGCAGTTGTTCGATGTGCGAGCGGTTCGTATCTTGGTTGACTCGGTCAAAGACTGTTACACCGCTCTCGGCTCGATTCATACCAATTGGAAGTTTATTCCAGGCGAATTTGATGACTACATAGCGACGCCAAAAGAAAATAATTATCGGTCAATACACACCGCGGTAATTGGCCCCACAGGCAAAATCGTTGAAGTGCAAATACGTACGCACCAAATGCATGAATATAATGAGCTCGGCATTGCCGCTCACTGGCGTTATAAAGAAGGCAAAACCGATAACGATCAGGCGGTGAATAATAAAATTCTTTGGTTGCGTCAATTGCTTGAGTGGAAAGACGAAGTTGCCGATGCCAGCGAATTTGTTGACCGAGTTAAAGACGAAGTATTCGAGGATCGAGTCTATGTCTTTAGTCCGAAAGGAAAAGTTGTAGACTTGTCATTTGGCAGTACACCGATCGATTTTTCCTACTCGATTCATACCGAAGTAGGGCATCGCTGTCGTGGAGCTAAGGTTAATGGCAAGATGGTGCCGTTAACCTATCGTTTGAAAACCGGTGAACAAGTCAGCATTGTGACCGCAAAGACAGGCGGACCAAGTCTCGATTGGCTAGACCCGCACAAGGGTTATGTTCGTACTCGCCGAGCCCGCGCCGGAATTCAACATTGGTTTCGTCACGAGAATCGAGACGAAACCATTGCTCATGGGCGAACCATTTTGGACCGTGAACTTGATCGCATGAACGTCAGCGACGTCAGCCGTGAGTTACTGGCTAAGAAACTAAACCTAGAGGATGTTGAAGAGCTATTCTTCAAGATGGTCGATGGATCTATTAAG
>JAESTB010000292.1 GCA_016763815.1 Arenicella sp. | reverse complement strand
CCGGGTCATATTGATAGACGTGAATAGCAGGGTGTACACTTGCAGTAATAATCGTACCGAGCCGAAATGAAAAAGAGGCCTGAGCCGCCATAAAAATATGTACTCGTTCAATACCTTGATGCTTCGCTTTTAGGTTCGCCAAAAATGTGTATAGTTCTTGGGAAACTCTGAGTTGCTTGCCTTCACTATTTAACGAGTCAGCGCGAGCACCATTTGATAGCCCAACAAAGTAAGTATAATCTCTCAAACCTTCTGGCAATTGGGCCTCTGATATTTCCGCAGAGAAAGAGATAATCACACCAATATCGGCATTACCCATCTGGTTTGGATTTTTGAAACACAACTCGTCACCATCATCAATAGCATCCAAACAGTGCCACCCACTTCCCCTTTTAAAATCCATCACAAAACATTTTTGACGTGAAGTAATGACATAACCTGCCGCAACTAAAAATGGCACCGGTGCCAACCCCGCATACGCTAGTTTCACTTCTTGCGACGCCTTCTCGCCGAGGCGCGAAGATATTTGTCTCGGCAAGTTCGATATAGCTTTTAATGCAGATTCAGGCCTAAAAACCTTTCCCTGATCAAGTTGATGACCTTCATACAGATCAATATAATCCAGTCTCCCTTTAGAAAAGGACTTAGGCAGTGCAGATTGCACAGCAGTAACCTCCATACCTTCCATCCCCCTATGAACAACAAGCAAGCCCGTCAAACGACTATTCATTGTCATGACACGAAAGGTAGCCATCACCAAGCCAACGGTTATCATCAATACCCCAGTTACACTGGTGTTTGACGAATCGACAGCAATCTCTACCGGTAGGGAAAATATCTCTGAATTTATAGATAATGACCAAAGCACGCCTGCCCCGAGGAGTGCCAAGCCACCCCTTATTAAGAATCTAGCAAAACCGAGTGTCGCATCTGGATTTTTATACTTAAGGTACTGATTATAAATGTACGTCAATATATTCAATACATAACTCCCAATTAATCTGCACGTTCTAATGGGTAGAACCGAGGGGCACGCCCCTTCCTATAGACACCTTGCCAACAACCCAAGTTAGTCATTCCCATGATAAGGAAGAGTAACGAATGGCCTTCATATTGACCCTTTTTCAGCGCATTTTTCCAATCACTGTAATCAACTTTCGATGGAATAGGGTTTGATTCCGGATGTGAGTGCCAGAGCCCTAAATACAAACACTGGCCATCAGAATCCTGCCACGATTTCAATGCAATATCATGATGAGATTTAGATCTAAAAAATGTATACCGGCTTTGTCTGTCTGAGTTTTTTGGTGTCGTTATTTCATCAACAATATAATCACCACTCTTTAAAAATATCCGACCCAAAAGAATACCTCCTGACTCGTTACTCACCTTCCGTACCTGACGAAACGCTCTTAAGTGCTCATAGGCTGAACGTCGGATTTTGAGTAGCCTCCCATCCCGCATAGAAAATTCAATATCACTACCTGGATTAACTAACGACAAACAGGACACCCCTCTCTAAATAGTTCTCGGGATTTTTCACTGGCATCGTCATTCAGCGACTCATAAAACCAGTGACTTTTATCCAGTTCACAACCAGAATTCTGATTGGAAGACCAAAAACGGTAATCAGTTTTATTCATGCCCTGACAATCGGTCATTAGGTCGAAAACCAGTACAGCCGTCTTTATCGCATGAACCGCGCCATAAGGAACAAAAGCACCTCCACAACCTGTCAAATTTTTGGTCACAACCTGTCCTGGTTCAATCAATGAGAACAGGCTACTGAGACTAGGGCTGCCATCACGGTGGTATAAACAATGAAGGCAACCGATTACATCGTTATTGGATAAAACCGCATGCCCCCCGACCCCACCAGCCTCTAACCACGTCGTAATAAAATGAGTGTTCTTCTCTCCCTTACTTCTTTTGTACTGCAAATGGAATTCTTTTTCCATCGTTGGGTTACCTGTGGCAACCACAACCGTATCGTGGTCACGGATTAACGTATCAATGGTCTCTATTTGTTTTGATATTGCTGTGATAGAAATGCCGGGGAAACGATCCAAAAAACTGTCTCTAAGTGCATCGGCTTTATTCGCATGGATAAATCGGCTATTGAGGATGTGCCTAAAAATATTTTCAGCTGAAAACAACTCGCCATCCACTAAGGTTAAGTGCGCAATACCCCCCATTGCGCACAGCTCAGCTACTCTGCAACCCAATGCACCACAACCAATGATAGCCACTCGGCCACCATTATTGACTGGTTCCATACCTCCGCGTTCAACCAAAAACTCTCTCGTGTGCCGAAGCACTACTAACGGGATAATGGGTTTGTCGTACTCTTTATTATGCAGCCACGCATTAAAAGCAGCAGCAGGTACATTAACACCAAAAAAAGAACGGCCTCCAGACGGTCTAGGCTGAGAAATCAAGAGTGTTAGGCGCTTGGGGAAATCTTCTAATTGAACAATAGCATCCCATTTTTGAAGAGTATCGGGGGATAAGGCAGAAAACACCGTATCCAAAAACCCCAGAGGCAGGTGATCACCTGGCAACGGAGGCTCCACACACCTATCTAAAGGTATGGAATATCCTCTGATCTGGGTTTTTTTCGCGTTGAATCCACCCGCAAAGCCATATTTTGAATCCGGGTTATCGACACCATCAAGGCTTATCATCGAAACTGGGCTGTTCTTCTTATCCTCCAGAATCCGAATTTCTTTGGTTTCTAGCCCCGGATCAAAGAATAATTGACAGAGTAATATTTTATCCTGCTGATTCCAATACCCTTCATACTCATCATAAAAATCATCAAGATCAACGCACGACGTACTGGGTAATGCGCTGACTGCCTTTTTCAGTGCATATACAGCAACATCAATAGGCCTTGAGCCATCGATACTCAACCCTTCACCATCGTTATAGCAGACCACACCCTTCCAACAGACGTGTGGCAAATACCCATATTGGGATGCAGTCTGTAACCTGATGGGAGGCAGAATTTTTGGAAATGGCTCCTGCAAATCAACTTCAAGCGAATACTCCATGTCTTTCAGGAGAACATCGACAGTTACGGTAGAACCTGATACTTGAGTACGTCTAACAATTTCCAGTTGGTTAAAGTTCTCGGCAATACTCAAGATCATTAAGCGGAGCTGCCCACGGTAACGACAGGCGCTATTTTACTTTTCAGGCTGGACTCTGCACCGTCCTTAACGTCTTCGCCTTCGGGAAATTCTTCACCGAACTGTTTGCCGAGAATTTTACAAGCCTCTTCAATAGAGTCTTCGTCTAACGCATCTTGCAATGCATCGCGTAACCCGGTTAATTTTTCTTTAAATACGTCCATCTGGTTATCGGTCACTCCCTCTAACAAATTATTATTAGGAATGACCGGTAGAGTGACCGTTAACCGATTAGAAAAGAGGCTAAATTCTCCCAACATGGTATTGGCCAAATCCAATATTGCTCTTAGATCACTGTACTCACCCGCTGGCTTGGAGGGTGTAAACCAGTGATAGGCTGCACACGTGAGTGCGATGCTGATAGGTGCTTCATTACTGTTAGTAAATTTTTTGTCTCTCCAGCGCTTGAAAAATCGAATGCTCCGCTTAAACTGTTTTCGGTCATCACCAGTAAAGCGGTTATTAATCGTGGTGATCAGCCCCTTAGGGTCGGAGTCCAACCATTCTAGATTTTCCTCAGACGAATGTTCCTTTCCCATGGCCAGATAATAGCTATCCGAATATTGCTTTTTTACATAAACAGCAAGATCAACATGATATTCAGGTTTACCGTCTTTTTGGTATGTGACAGTCACACAAGGTCGCCGAATATTGACCGTTCTAAAATTTGATTCAATTGCTTTTTTTACGATTTTTTTAAGTTCTACCGGGCTATCAAAATCCCCCTTAAAGTTGTCAAAAATAATCCCTACGTCAATGTCATATTCATCGTTCAAGGGTTTAGTCCCCGTATGCATTGCGTAACTACCCTGGTTAAATGAGTCAAATGAATGGCTGGACTTCCCTTCTTCCGCCCTCTTTTTAAGGCCATCCTTTAGATTTTTAACCAACAGATCTCTTTTATCTTGAAGCTTGGACTTTTCGTCATCGTTGCTCAGCCTTATGTTGCTATGGAATTTATCAAATTGTTTTTGTACATTAGCCATCAATCTTGCCTCTCTCAATTCAAGCTCCAGTCATACAGTCAGCATTCACTGGAACAAATCTCGTTTAAGATTCTAATACGCAGTTAGAGGGAAGCTAAAATTGGGACAAGCTAGCATCAATCTTAAGAAGCACCATAAGATATGGTGGTTATGAGATATAACATTCAAACCACTGTATATAAAACCAAATCCACAACGATTATACCGATCAATTTGATGATGTCAATACATTTGACTATATTGGGGTATCTTGATATTCTCAGCACTTCAACAATCCCACGACTCATTGATACCTTATTCACAATGAACGAACTCGAAAAGCTCAACAAAACCCAGAGAGAGCGCTTGGCTCATATCGAATTTCGTGCCTATTTTTTAGGAGGAGTTGGAAGAAAGGATATATTGACCCGGTTCGGTATTGGAGAAGCTGCCGCCACACGAGACTTCACCAAATATAACGAACTAGCACCTAAGAATTTAACTTACGACCCCCGAAAAAAGCTCTACATACCAACGGATGGCATAAAGCCTATTTTTGAGTATTCAACAAGCAGGGTACTCTCCACACTGGCTGAAGGTTTTGGTGACGGACTCAAGGAAGGCCATTCCATCAACCTAGTTTTTGAAACACCTACACAATTAAATCGACCCAAACTTCCCGTGTTAGCCGTGATAAGCCGCGCTATTTCAAACAATGAAGTACTTGAGGTGGGATACAGATCATTAAGCAGCGGCGAAACCCGGCGCGAGATCATTCCATTTGCATTGGTAGATAATGGCCTTCGCTGGCACATCAGGGCTTATGACAGAAGACGAGAGCGATTTACTGATTTT
This sequence comes from Arenicella sp., assembly GCA_016763815.1. GTDB lineage: Bacteria > Pseudomonadota > Gammaproteobacteria > Arenicellales > Arenicellaceae > Arenicella. The sequence continues at coordinate 663 of JAESTB010000292.1, read as the reverse complement.
GTCCTTACTCGTATATCCAAACCCAAGCTACTTCATGCTGAAAAAATTGAAGAGCATGAGAAAAGCTCTAATGATCATCAATGGAATTCTATCGTGCCATTAGAGCTCATACCGCACCCAACCATTCAATACAAAGAAACCATTGAGGGTGACTACAACATGCGGAATGGCGCCTTAAAGATAAAATTACGAGCCGCCGTTGCGGGTTATGTTTTACGACGATGGAATGTAGATTGTAGTCCGAACCACCACCTTAAGGGCGATGAATATCATCTTGCTCTCAAAAATCTAGACGTACTCGATGGCAATGTTGACACCATGGTTTTAGCTCCAGGATTTGAAACAAGCCGCGCTTGAGAAAACATTGGCTGCCTGTTTATCAGAAAACACGCTATTACTTTAGAAATGACATCCACCTACCTGCACTGCTAAGCAGGGTATTCATCTAACGAGAAATCCCGCCTGTAATCGACCTATAAACGAGTGGCACTTCAGCTGTTTCGTTTGGGTAGGCTCTCGTTTAAGCATTGTAATTAAAATTACATTGGTTCAATATTGCTGTAGGAGGATATTCTGTTCTTCCATGACCCCGCCCATACATCCTTTTTCGTTCAGAAATTAGATGCAAGTGCTTTCTTGCTCTAGAGCCTACAACATAGAGTG
>JAESTB010000291.1 GCA_016763815.1 Arenicella sp. | reverse complement strand
TGAGAGAGTGTTGTTAGAGCAAGTTGCCAAGGCCTTGAGCATTCCATCATCCTTCGTCTGTCAGGTGGTCGATGCCGATAAAGATTTGGATTAGAGCGCTAAGCTTGGGTTAATAAGGTCGAATATGGCTTTTGGCTGACGGGCTTAGACTCAAAGCGTATAAGCAAATAGATTTAACTTCTTTTTTCTAAACTTATTGCCGCACTATACTGGCGTCTTGTTTATTAATATCCGGTGTTGAGCCAGGCGGCGAGAAATGAGTTTAGGATTAGTCGAAGCAGCAACTGAAAGGCCTTTCGCGCTCCACCCTGGAGCGAATTTGATTGCTCTTAACCAGCGATTTAAAGGCAGTAAGCCCAGCGAAATCATGAAGTTTACGGTTGAGAATGCCAATAATCCGGTTATTTTCACCAACTTTAGGCCATTGGCGGTGGCATTTTTACACCTAGTAACCCAGCCTCTCAAGGATATTCCTGTGATCTGGGTTGACCATGGCTTTAATACGCCGGAAACCTATCGCCACATCGAGCGAGTGGTCGAGCACTTGAATTTAAATCTTCAGGTTTATTCGCCGAAGATGTCGGCGGCACATTATACCGCGGTTTATGGTCCGATTCCGCCGCTAGATACTCCAGAGCATGATCGATTTTCAGAAATTGTAAAGCTTGAGCCGTTCAATCGTGCGATGTCTGAATTAAAGCCTGACGTATGGCTGAATGGAATTCGACATGACCAAAACTCGCATCGCAAGAATCTTGATGCTTTTACGTTTGGCAGTCATGGTACGGTTCGAGTTGCGCCCATGTTTCATCTCAACGAGCTCGATGTTGAAGAGTATATCTACGATCGCGACCTGCCGGACAATAGTGACTACTTCGATCCGACGAAGGGTGAAGAGCATCGTGAATGCGGTTTGATGTTACAAACCTGACATTTTTATTGGTTCGTCGAGTTATGCTGAGATATATAGGTCTTTAGAGTTCGAAAGTTTAAGCTTGGCTGTGCTTGTAGCAACCCCCGCTGTGTTCTTTTTGCTACACTAGCGACATGCAAGATCAAGATAAGTTAGTGCAACTATTGAATCAGCCTGGAGCCGTTTCAGGCACGTCAATTGGCGAGCAGCTCGGCATTTCCAGAATGGCAGTGCAAAAACGAATACAAGCCTTAGTCGAGAACGGTCTGTCGATCGAGGCCGTTTCTGGAAAAGGTTATACCCTCCCGACGGGGGTGTGTCTTCTCAGTGATAGAGATATCGGAGTTCATTTAAACTCCACGAACTGTGAGTCTGTCGAGGTTTTACAGTCGGTAGAGTCGACTAATTCCTTCTTGCTTAATAAAGAAATACTCAATGCCAAGGCTAAGGTCTGTGTTGCCGAAGCTCAAAGTGCCGGTCGTGGCCGACGTGGCAATGACTGGCAGTCGGCACCCTATCGAAATGTGATGCTCTCAATTAGTTGGGGCTTTGATCATTGGCCTGAAACCATCACGGGATTGGGTTTGGCGGTAGCATTGTGTGTTGCCGAAACGGTAAATGATGTATATGGCCTAGATGTAAAAATCAAACGGCCGAATGATTTGATGGTCAGCGACAATAAACTGGCCGGTATTTTGATTGATGTAGCCGGCGAGTCCTCGGGTTGCTGTAACGTGGTTGTTGGCCTTGGCTTGAACGTGCATCAACCTGATTGGTCTGTGAGCGAGGCGGCCTACCGATGGGCCGATTTGCATTCTTTAGGTGTTAGCCCTGATCGAAATCAGTTGATCGGTCAGATATCTAACAGCGTAATTGCTATGTTGAGCGAATTTGGTGAATTTGGTTTTGCGCCGCTAGTCGATCGGTGGAACGCCCTCAGTAGCTATTCAGGTCGACGAGTTAAAGTGGGTACCCCGATCGATTTTATTGAAGGCCGCATGACATCGGTTGATAGTGTCGGCGCATTGTTAGTGGTCGATGATAGTGGTCAAGAGTATCGTTTTGCCGATAGCAACGTGAGTGTGCGACTGGCCGCCACATCATGAAACTGCTTATCGACGCTGGTAATACTCGAGTTAAGTGGGCGATTTCGGAGGCCAGAGTCGGCACGACTTTAGAGAGTAGTGTTATTGAGAGTGGTGTGGTTGATAGCGATTGGTCTGAGCTGGTTGATTATGTCGGCAAGGTTGAATCTGTTTGGCTTTCCTGTGTCGCCAGCGAATCAGTTCGAGACTTAATTTTATCCCAAGTTGAAGATCTATTTGGCCTTGAGCCCCAGGTCGCTACTGTTTCCGCAGGCGCCCCAGGCATGGTTAACAATTACCAAGACCTAGGCAAGTTGGGGGTTGATCGTTGGGTGGCGGCTCTGGGTGCTCGCGCATTAGTCAATGACGGTGATTTAATTGTGATTGACGCCGGCACTGCAGTGACGATCGATCTGGTGTCGGCTGAGAACCGGTTTGAAGGCGGGGTTATATTGCCTGGCCTTGCGGCCATGCAAGATGCCTTGCTGGGTCGCACCGCAGGCATTCAATCGCAGCCGAGTACGGTCGAATCGGTGATTGGTACGAATACTCACGATTGTGTCAACTCCGGCGCTCAGTTTGGTCTGCTCGGCGCTATTGAACGTGTCGTCGCGGAGATAGTTGATGTGGTACAGGCCAGGCAGAGCCACAGAGGGTTTGTCGGTAAAGTGCCTCGACTTTTGATTATGGGCGGCGATGCAGATAGAATTGTCGAAGGTTCTGCCCTCGATCTTGAGATACAATCACACATGATTTTTTATGGCTTGATGCTTATTTCAAAACTATGACTCGCATTCTTTGGTACTTTCTCGCTCTATTGGTGCTCCTTAACGTAGTGGCTCTAATGTGGCCGGACAAGACGGTATCAGCGCCTCAAATTTACACTGAAAAAGAGGATGTGAACCCTCATTTTGTTCGATTAAATAAGGAAATCGAAGAGCGTTTCTATCGTCGCTCTACTGAAGGAATTACTGAAAATTCTAGTGTCGACGTTACTGATCGCGCTTACGACTTGAGCGCGGCTCTGTCAGATAGAGAGTTGGCTGACTCTAACGAGGCTTGCTATCGGATTGGTCCGTTCATGCATCAAGCTAATTACGAACTTGCTCAGGCGGTGTTATTTAATGCGGGAGTTGATTACAAAAAGTCGAAGAGAGCGAGCAGAGCATCAAATGTGTTTCGAATCTATCTTGGCCCGTTTGACACTCGGGCCGAGGCCAGTGATGCGCGTGTCGATCTCAAGAGGCAGAAAGTCTTGGACCATTTCGTGCGCAAGCAAGATGACGGATTACTGATGGTTTCCCTTGGGATATACAGCACACCAGAAAGCGCAGCGACAGCTCGGACACTTTTCACGGATAAATTGGGCGAGGTGGTCAAGCAGCGCAGCGAAAATGTGGTGTTGCCGGACAGTTATTGGCTTCATTTTGAGGTCGGTGGTGATCAGCGAATGCTCAATCAATTGGTGGTTATTGATTGGGGTGAGCCCTCAGCTAAGATGGGTTTGTTTGGCTGCCGTAGCTAATGCTCAGGGCTAGGTAGATATCGACCTGTATAAAAAACATCATTTTTAATGTTTTTTTTAAAAGAATCGTTGTATTTCAGATTAACGTCACCTAAAATGCGCTCCCTGAACATGACAGGCCTGCATAGCTCAGTAGGTAGAGCAACTGACTTGTAATCAGTAGGTCGTTGGTTCGATTCCGACTGCAGGCTCCATTTGCTTTCAGTAGGCCGGTTTATTAAATTGGTCGACTGAAATGAATGGTTGGATTGTTGAAGTGCTCGGGGCTGTAAAGCCCTAGACTTAATAGTCCGGTGTTGTTCAGGTTTAAAGTTGATGGTGGGGTGGCCGAGTGGTTAAAGGCGACGGACTGTAAATCCGTTCTCTCTGAGTACGCTGGTTCGAATCCAGCCCCCACCACCATTCTTTATGTTTGCTGGTCAAGTTCTAGTAAAAGTGGTTTGAGGAAGTCAGTGTTAAGTTTTCATTCTCATCGCAGGCGCTAGGTAAAAGAATGTATTCTCGAGCCCAAGCTTGCGAAAGCAGGTGCAAGGTAAAGAGTGCAGCCTTGAGCCCAAGCTCGCTAAAGCGAGTGCCGGGTAAAGAGATGCGGGTGTAGTTCAACGGTAGAACCTGAGGTTTCCAACCTCATGGTGTGGGTTCGATTCCCATCACCCGCTCCATTCATGGCTTTTGGATTTGGGCGGTAAGGGCCGACATTTCGGCCTGACAAGATTTTAAGCGCTGTTGCGGATTTGGCAGCCAGCGCTTTTCTGGCTTTAAGCCCACGTAGCTCAGGGGTAGAGCACTCCCTTGGTAAGGGAGAGGCCATCGGTTCAATTCCGATCGTGGGCACCATTGTTTAATGAAGGTTTGATTCGCTAGCGGATCGAAAAGCTACAGGCGTTTATTAGGTTCACGTCACGAGCTTAGAAGATTCAGGCCGCTAGCCTTGATAGGCTCTTAGGCGATGGTGGTGAGTGATTTGTTGTAGAATTCTGGCATTAAGTTGTCATCGAGTTTTGCGATAAGGCATGGC
>JAESTB010000290.1 GCA_016763815.1 Arenicella sp. | reverse complement strand
TTTCATCGCCTTTCTTGATTGCACCAATGCGGCGAATATCTAGGCGAACCGATGAATAGAACTTCAGAGCATTACCACCGGTAGTCGTTTCAGGGTTACCAAACATGACGCCAATCTTCATGCGAAGTTGGTTAATGAAAACCACCAGCGTATTAGATTTTTGAATATTACCAGTCAACTTGCGTAACGCCTGCGACAGCAGCCGCGCCTGAAGGCCCATATGAGAATCACCCATATCTCCTTCAATTTCAGCCCGAGGCGTAAGAGCCGCGACCGAATCAATAACGATCATGCCAACCGCGGCCGAGCGTACTAACATGTCAACAATTTCCAATGCCTGCTCACCAGTATCTGGTTGAGAAACTAGCAAATTATCAATATCAACGCCTAGCTTTTTTGCATAGCCTGGATCGAGTGCGTGCTCGGCATCAATAAAGGCACAGGTTAAACCTTTCTTCTGCGCCTGTGCAATGGCCTCTAACATTAAAGTTGTTTTACCAGATGATTCTGGGCCGTAGATTTCGACTACACGACCTCGAGGTAAGCCGCCGACACCGAGCGCCGCGTCTAAGCCGATTGAGCCAGTTGAGATGACATCCATGGCTACCCCATTTTTTGGGTCATCACCCAAACGCATCACCGACCCTTTTCCGAATTGTCGTTCTATCTGCGTTAACGCCGCGTCGAGCGCTTTTTGTTTGTTGTCATCCATTGGTATCTCCAGTAATGAGTTTTGCTGCCTGTGTTTCGATATGCTGTTAATTTATACAGTAGTTGTAAACTTGTCAACCAGTAGTTTTAAACAATAATAAAATGCTTAAACATCAACAGCTTAAATTTATCCCAACTTAAAAAGGTTAGTAGTGAGGCGGTCTTTCATCCACTACTTCTGATGGACCTTGATCACTTGACTGCATGCCATACACCTTGCTAATCAAGCCTGCATATTTTACTTTAAGGTCGTCAAGTTCACGTTGTTGTATGAAAAACTCGTCACTAATTTTGGACAAGGAATCTTCCAAAAAAGCCAATTTCACCTGTAGGTCTTGAATATCTGAATCACTCATCTGCGTCTATCCATTGTTTACTGCGGTCGACCGCTTTATGCCATTGTTTTAATAAGACTTCGATTTTCTGCGGCGCCAATTGCGGCTCGAACTGGCGTTCGACCTCGCGAACCTTTTTTAGCTCGTTCATGTTCCAGTAACCAACTTTTAGACCCGCTAAATAGGCCGCTCCAAGCGCTGTTGACTCCAAAACCTTGGGGCGAACAACCGGTTTTTGCAGTACATCAGCTTGAAACTGAGCTAAAAAATTATTGGCGATGGCCCCGCCGTCTACATTTAGCTGACTTAATTCAATGCCGCTGTCTGATTGCATCACTTCAAGCACATCATAGATTTGATAGGCCAACGATTGTAAGGTCGCTTTGGTTATTTCAGCTTGGCCCGAGTCTCTTGTTAAGCCGAAGATCGCACCGCGTGCATACATATCCCAGTGGGGTGCGCCTAAACCGGCAAAGGCGGGTACCACCACCACACTACTCTCAGGATTCGCCTCTAAGGCGAGTTCTTCAGAGTCACTTGCTGACTCAATAAACTCTAGCTCGTCGCGTAACCATTGCACCGCCGCACCGGCGATAAACACACTGCCTTCTAATGCATACGTTATCTGACCGTTAAGCGACCAAGCGATAGTGCTGAGTAAACCAGATTTACTGTCGATACGCTCAGCGCAGTGTTCATTAGCATAAAGCAGCCAGTACCATAGGTGCTCTTAGCCATGCCTTGGTCAAAACAAGTTTGTCCAAACAGTGCCGCCTGCTGGTCTCCGGCAACACCAGTAATGGCAACATTGGCGCCTTGAAAGCTAACGCTGCCAAGGTCAGCTGAACTGTCTCGAACCTCAGGCAGCATGGATTTCGGTACCGTAAATAGCTCTAACAGCTCATCATCCCACTTTCCGCTGTTGATATTTAATAACATGGTGCGCGCCGCATTACTGTGGTCAGTGCGTGCACGGCTCCTTCAGTGAGGTTCCAAATAACCCAGGTATCTATGGTGCCAAATAATAATTCACCCGCATCGGCTTGCGCGCGAGCTCCGTCAACATTGTCTAGTATCCATTGAATCTTGCTAGCCGAAAAATACGAATCAATTACCAAACCTGTTTTTTGTTGAATCTTATCTTTCCAACCCGCGGCTGAGATTTCATCGCATCTGGCGGCGGTTCGGCGGTCTTGCCAGACAATCGCATTATAAACGGGCTTGCCAGTTTTCTTATTCCAAACGACGGTTGTCTCGCGCTGATTAGTAATGCCGATAGCCGCGATATCGCTGGGACGAAGGTGATTCTTGGCCACCAATTTTTGCAGCACCATGAATTGCGAATCCCAAATCTCGATTGGGTCATGCTCAACCCAGCCTGACTTGGGGAAATGTTGACTGAACTCTTGTTGCGACAGATCGACAATATCGGCCTGATGGTCGAATAACACCGCGCGAGAGCTAGTAGTGCCCTGATCTAGTGCAATAATATATTGTGCTGACACATTTCCTCCAAAGAAGTCTTATTAACAGCCGATTTAGATGCATGTAACCGAATCTTTTTCGCGCTTATTTCAGGCTAAGAAGTGTAAGTGATTTTGGTAAGCAAACCAACTGCACTACAATACACAAATGCAACAAAATCAGCTTTTTAAAAAAATTGTCTTCCTCGATAGAGTTGGGCTTCCTGAACGTTTCAGTGTGCGGGCACCCGAGCTTAATCATCGGTGGAACAACTACGACTCAACCTCACCCGAGCATATTATCGAACGCAGTATTGGCGCTGATGTATTGATTACCAACAAGGTTAAAATCACCCGTGAGACACTGCTTGCCTGCCCTAGCGTCGAACATATTGCGGTGGCCGCGACTGGCTTTAACGTCATTGATATTGATGCCTGCCGTGAACTGGGTGTTTCAGTGAGTAATATTCCAAGTTACGCCGCTACCACGGTGGCCGAGCACGTAATCGCTTCGGCACTGTGCCTGCGCCGGCAACTCTTGAGCTATCGCCAAAGCGTGATTAACGGTGAGTGGCAAAAGAGTCGCTCGTTTTGCCTCTTCGGTGACCCTATCAATGATTTAAAAAACTCAATCTTCGCGGTCATCGGCTTTGGTGAATTAGGTAGAGCAGCCGCCGAGAAAGCAGCGGCTTTGGGGATGCGCGTAATTTTTGCCTCACGTGGTAAACATCGATGCGAGTTTGCCAAACAAGTTAGTTTTGATGAGGTCATTACAAGCGCCGACATAATAAGCATTCATTGCAGTTTAACCGCTGAAACGTCTAATCTAATATCAACGCCACAACTACGGCGAATGCAACCGCATGCGATTCTGATTAACACCGCTCGGGGAGGTATTGTCAACGAGGTTGACGTGGTCCAAGCAATTAACGACAAACTAATCGGCGGTATATCGTTTGATGTGCTGATTGGGGAGCCGCCGAGCGATGATTCGCCTCTTTTATCAATCGCTAATCTTGAGAACGTAATCATTACGCCCCACTCAGCATGGGCTAGCGAACAAGCGATGCAACGGTTAGCCGATATATTAGCTGACAATGTTGACGCATTCTTGTTAGGCTCACCAAAGAACCTAGTTAGCTAAAACAGCAAGCTAACATAGTTAGAGACCTTTGCACGAACCAATAAATGATTGAAAATGGTTAAAATACGCCTACTTTTTGTTAGAAAACTAGTGAATAGCCAGCTATTCCCGTCATTTACTGCCTCAATTGGTCGCATTTTACCTCATTTTCATTTCAATCCTGATTCGTACAAAGGTCTCAGTTAGTTATAATTCAGTCTAGCAATCGGCTCAAAACAATGAAGTTATCCAAATTCGGTAGTAAATTTACCCGTCAATCCGGCATCAATCAATTGATGCAGGATCTTGGCGAAGCCTATAGCTCAAACCACCCGGATTTGTGCATGCTTGGCGGTGGCAACCCGGCTTTTGTTCCAGCAGCACAGGCGCTGTTTGGCAAAGAGATGGCGCGCCTGATCGATAATAATTTATTTCAGCGAATGGTTGGTATTTATGACGGCCCTCACGGTGAGCAGAATTTTCGAGAGGTGTTGGCCAACTACCTAAATAAACAGTTTGACTGGAGCATTAGTGCTGAGAATATTTCGCTAACCAATGGCAGTCAGAATAGTTTTTTCTATCTGTTCAACGCCTTGGCCGGTGAGATGCCGGACGGCAGCTTCAAGAAGATCATGTTTCCTCTGTCTCCCGAGTACGTCGGCTATGCCGACTCTGGACTAAGCGAAAACATGTTTGTCTCTAACCGCCCAAACATTGAGTACCTCGAGAATAATCAATTTAAATATCGGGTTAACTTCGATGAGCTGGAAATTGGTGATGACATAGCCGCCATTTGCCTGTCTCGGCCGACCAACCCGACCGGCAATGTGGTTAGCAACCGAGAATTAGCTCGGCTCGATGAACTCGCTCGGCAGCACGACATTCCATTAATTGTCGATAACGCCTACGGTCAACCGTTTCCAAATGTAATTTATGCAGATGCTGATTTAAGCTGGAATAAAAATACCGTGCTCTGCATGTCGCTCTCAAAACTCGGCTTGCCGGGTGCGCGTACCGGTATTGTGGTCGCCAACAAAGAGATTACCAACACTATTAGCGCACTCAGTGGCATTATCACCCTTGCGCCCAATAGTGTCGGCGCGGCGTTGATGACGCGCATGATTGAAGACGGCGAAATAGAACATCTCACCGAGAATATTATCAAACCGTTTTATCGCAAACAGTTGGACTCCGCCGTTGAGGTGTTTAAGCAAATATTCGCTGATTTACCAGTGCTAATGCATAAGCCTGAAGGCGCATTCTTTCTATGGCTATGGTGCCAAGACCTGCCGATAACCACCAAAGAACTCTACGCTAGACTCAAACTTAAGCAAGTATTCGTGATTCCTGGCGAAGACTTTTTTATCGACATTGATCCCAGCTGGCCGCACACCAAGCAATGCCTGAGAATCAATTACGGCCAACCTACTGAAAAATTACGCGCAGGGCTTGAGATTTTAGCCGCCGAGCTGCGCCAGCTATACGCATTGTGAGATGCTTAAAACGACTCTATTTAAACAAGTTGCGGCAAATATTCACTCGCGTAAGCAATGCAGCGCCAACGTCTTAGGCTATAATGCGCCGCTGATCGACGATGTAATTATTTAACTGCCCATGTCTACTCAAAATATGTCCGCTCCGAAAATTGGTTTCATTAGCTTAGGCTGTCCAAAAGCCTTGGTCGATTCTGAATTAATCCTTACCGAGCTTCGCACTAATGGCTATGAGATTGTACCAACGTATCAAGACGCCGACATGGTTGTGGTTAACACCTGTGGCTTTATCGACTCGGCCAAGAAAGAGTCGCTTGATACCATCGGCGAAGCTCTGCACGAGAATGGCAAAGTAATTGTAACCGGCTGCATGGGCGCAAAGGCCACCGACATTACCGACATACACCCCAGTGTTTTAGATGTATCAGGCCCGCATGCCTACGCGCAAGTATTAGGCGCGGTTCAAGAGCATTTGCCCTACAAGGCTCCGTATGACCCTCATCTAGACCTTATGCCGCCGCATGGCATTAAACTGACGCCCAGACATTACGCCTACCTCAAAATTTCGGAGGGTTGTAACCACCGCTGTAGCTTCTGCATCATCCCGTCGATGCGAGGTGATTTGGTTAGCAGACCAGCCAACGACGTGGTCGCTGAAGCGCAGGGTTTAGTTAAGTCCGGGGTTAAAGAGCTATTGGTTATTTCTCAAGATACCTCAGCCTATGGCGTAGATACTAAGTATCGCACCACGTTTCACAACGGCAAGCCGATCAGAACTAAAATGATCGACCTATGCCATGCTCTAGGTGAGATTGGCACAGAACAGTCGCCTTGGGTCCGCTTACATTACGTTTATCCGTACCCGCATGTCGACGACATTATCCCGTTGATGGCCGAAGATAAAATATTGCCTTATCTAGACATTCCGTTTCAACATGGTTCGCCAAAGATTCTCAAAGCTATGAAACGCCCTGGTGCTATTCACAACACCCTTAACCGAATTAAAACCTGGCGAGAAATTTGCCCAGACATCACTATTCGCAGTACCTTTATTGTTGGTTTCCCTGGCGAAACTGACGATGACTTTAAACAGTTGCTAGACTTTATTGATGAAGCTCAGCTTGACCGAGTTGGGGCATTTACCTACTCACCAGTACAAGGCGCGTCTGCCAACGCGCTTGAAGGTCATGTGCCCGACGATGTAAAAGAAGAGCGCTTGGCCGAGTTCATGGGTCTACAGGCAAAGATAAGCACCGATAAACTGACCAAGAAAATTGGCAAAACAATCGATGTAATTATTGATGAGGTTGATGACGAGGGCGCAGTTGCCCGTAGCAAAGCCGATGCTCCTGAAATTGATGGCGTGGTTTATATCAATGGTGAAACTCAGCATACCGCTGGTGACATAATAAGCGTGACGGTACATGCCAGTGATGAGCATGATTTGTGGGCTAATAGCTAATTTAGTTCGTAGATAGTCGAGACTAGCCACGAGATAGAACAAATTGCTTGATCGAGCTCAGCCAAGAATTCCACCACCTCCTCATACCTTCCCTGTTAAAATTATTCGCTATCTAAATTAACAGCGGAATAAACATGCTTGATCAACTTTTTTCGATGAAAGGAAAGACCTGTGTTGTCACCGGCGGCTCGCGTGGGCTTGGCTATTACATGGCTAAAGGTTTTTTAAGCGCCGGCGCAAAACGTGTTTACATTACCGCTCGTAAAGCCGAAGCCTGTAACAACGCGGCTAAAGAGTTATCCGAATTCGGCGAGTGTATTGCCATTCCGGGAAACATTGATTCGATGGTAGAAATTTCAGTCTTGGTTAAAGAGCTGACCGAGCGAGAAACGTCAATTGACGTGTTGGTAAACAATGCAGGCACTGGTTGGATGGAGAAGCTCGAAGACTTCTCCGAAGTAGGCTGGGATCGGGTAATGGACCTAAATGTTAAATCGCCTTTCTTTCTAACTAAAGAGTTGATACCACTATTGAGTGCCGGCGCGAGCCATGAGAGCACCTCAAGCGTCATTAATATTGGCTCAATTGCCGGTATTTGTGGTGAAACTGACACCTTCAGTTATGCGCCAAGCAAGGCGGCAATCCATCAGCTCACGCGTAACCTTGCGGTGGCTCTAAGTGACCGGCACATTCGAGTAAACGCGATCGCACCTGGGCGTTTCTTCTCTAAAATGACTGAATACGCTAGCCAAGATAAAGAGCTATACGAAGCTGAATTAGCCACCATACCGCTTCATCGTTGGGGTTCGGAAACTGACATAAGCGGAGTCGCAATTATGCTTGCTAGCACCGCTGGTGCCTTTATTACTGGGCAGATCATTCCAGTTGACGGCGGAACTACCCTAGTTAAATAAAGAGTAAGATATACGTCACTAAATTGAGTCGACATGGTTCATTTTTGGCAACACCAAGAATGAACCATTTATTTCGTTAACCGTTAAGCTAATCGTCGTACTCGTACTCTCCATAGGTATCAGATTGAATCAGGTTCTCTTTGTAATAACGTAATTCTTCGATCGATTCCTTAATGTCATCCAATGCTTTGTGTGTTGATCGTTTATTCAAACCAGGCAAGATGCTTGGAGACCATTGACGAGCAACTTCCTTAAACGAGCTGACGTCAATATTACGGTAATGCAGCCATTTACTTAACTCAGGCATATACTTATATAGAAAGCGGCGATCCTGGCAGATACTATTGCCACACAGGGGGGCGCGATTATTTAAAGTATGTCGCTGAATAAAATCAAGCGTCTCAATCTCAGCTTGTCGTTCGGTAACACGTGATACTTTGACACGGTTCACTAACCCTGTTTTATTATGCGTACGAGTATTCCATTCATCCATACCGTCGATTAGTTCTTGCGGCTGGTGGATCACAATAACCGGACCCTCGGCAATGGTTCTTAGGTCACCGTCCGTAATAATTGTGGCCATCTCGATAATGCGATCTTTTTCAGGATCTAAACCCGTCATTTCCAGGTCCATCCAGACCCAAGCGTTATGATGTGGAGGCACTAGCCATTCTCCTTACTGCTTAAAACAGTGGTATAGTTTTGAAAAATTTCAAAGGGCGAGAATACTATGAAAGACGACATCAATAAACTACTCAACGGAAAGTGTCGCGTTGTTTCCAAAAAAGAAGACGCATTAAACCTTTCACAAGTCGAACAGCTCCGGGATTTAACTCCAGACTGGCAGTTCTGTGCTAACGACAATGTGTTGAGCCGAGTATTCCATTTCGACAGTTACGCTGAAACAATCATCTTTGTTAACTCGATTGCCAAAATCGCCGAAGTTCAAGACCATCACCCTGAGCTATTGGTTACTTATAAGCGCTGCAAGATTTGCTATAAAACTCATACGGTCAATGGCATTACCATGAATGATTTTATTTGTGCAGCACAAATTGATGCGCTGCACAAATAGCTGAGGTTATATATAGGTTTTAGATCTTCGCTAATTTTATGGGTTTTAAGCGACGATATCGTCGAAAAAAGACTTAATCTTATCTGACCAAGAACTCCCTTCTGGACTATGTTTTCTACCGCCAGTGTTAATTGAATCATCTAACTCTTTAAATAACTCTTTCTGTCGCTTAGTCAAGTTGACTGGAGTTTCGACCATTACCTCACAATACAGATCACCAACAAAGCCAGCGTTGCGAACATTCTTCACACCCTTACCACGTAAGCGGAACATTTTGCCAGATTGAGTGCCAGCTGGAATTTTCAGCTTAGCTCGGCCATCAAGGGTTGGCACCTCGAGCTCGCCACCCAACGCTAAGAGCGAATAGCTGATCGGCACAGTACAGTGCAAATCAACGCCTTCACGGGTAAATATTTCATGCGCCAAGAGCGAAACCGACACATAAAGATCACCATTTATACCGCCGGTACCGGCATTCTCGCCTTCGCCGGAGAGACGAATTTGATCACCCTCGTCTACCCCGGCTGGTATCTTAACCGAGAGTTTTTTATTTTCACGAACTCGGCCTTCACCACGGCAATCGTTACAAGGGTCTGAAATAATTGTGCCGTTACCATGACACTTCGGGCAAGTTTGCTGAACCGAGAAGAAACCTTGCTGAATGCGTACTTGACCTTGACCATTACAAGTGCCGCAATGACTTGGCTTGCTGCCTTCTTTGGCACCAGATCCGTGGCACGTTTTACAGCCCGACATACGCGGCACGGTGATATTTTTCTCGACACCACGAACCGCTTCTTCAAGCGTTAACTCCATGTTATAGCGTAAGTCCGAGCCTCGGCGTTGACGTTGTCTGCCGCCGCCTTGTCCACCGAAAATATCGCCAAACATGTCGCCGAAAATATCACCAAAGCCTCCAGCCCCTTGAGCTCCGCCACCGCCAGTACCGCCTTCAAAAGCAGCATGGCCGAACTGATCATAAGCCGCCTTCTTCTCAGCATTAGACAAAATGTCGTGAGCTTCTTTAGCCTCTTTAAACTTGACCTCAGCGGCCGCGTCGTCCGGGTTTCGATCAGGGTGGTGCTTCATCGCTAAACGCCGATAAGCTTTCTTTAACTCAGCATCATTAGCTGATTTATCAACACCGAGAACTTCGTAATAATCTCGTTTTGCCATTGTTTTAAATCTCTATTACTTTTCTTGCTTACGCCCGCCTCAGACCTTACCTAATTAGAAGGACATAATAAAAAGGGCATTCATAAAAAAGCCCGTACTTAACCAAGTACGGGCTTTTTAAGGTGAGTGACAATTACGCTTGCTTGCTATCGGCTTCGTCTTTAACTTCTTCGAATTCGGCATCAACTACATTGTCATCTTGTGGCGCTTCTTCTTGAGCCGCACCACCTTCTGCACCTTCGGCGCCAGCATACATTTGCTCAGCTAGCTTGTGACTCGCTTGCATTAATGTTTCTACCTTTGCGTTGATCACTTCAACATCATCGCCTTTCACTGCTTCTTCAACTTCAGCGATCGCCGCTTCAATACTCGACTTTTCAGTCTCGTCTAGCTTGTCACCTGCGTCAGTCATCGTTTTGGTGACACCATTAACCATCGACTCAGCTTGGTTCTTGGCTTCAACTAACGCTTTTGCCAAGGCATCTTCTTCGGCATGCGCTTCAGCATCAGCAACCATCGCCTCGATCTCTTCATCGCTCAAGCCGGAGCTTGATTTAATTATGATCTTGTTCTCTTTACCCGTTGCTTTGTCTTTCGCCGAAACGTGCATGATACCGTTAGCATCGATGTCAAAAGTAACTTCAACTTGTGGTGTGCACGTTGCGCCGGTGGAATGTCGGTTAAGTCAAAACGACCTAAAGACTTATTACCGGCGGCCATTTCACGCTCACCTTGGAGTACATGAATAGTTACTGCACTTTGGTTATCTTCAGCGGTTGAGAACACTTGGCTTGCATTAGTCGGAATAGTCGTATTCTTGTCGATCAATGAAGTACTCACGCCACCCATGGTTTCAATACCAAGAGTTAGAGGTGTTACATCAAGTAGCAGTACATCTTTCACATCGCCACCTAACACACCACCTTGAATTGCTGCGCCCATAGCTACGGCTTCATCAGGGTTAACGTCACGACGGGCTTCTTTGCCAAAGAACTCTTGTACCGCTTCTTGTACCTTAGGCATACGAGTTTGGCCACCAACAAGTATCACATCGTCGATATCGCTTGCAGACAAGCCAGCATCTTTAAGGGCTATTCGGCAAGGGTCTATTGTACGTATTACTAAATCACCAACCAATGACTCTAACTTGGCGCGAGAAAG
>JAESTB010000289.1 GCA_016763815.1 Arenicella sp. | reverse complement strand
TGGTCGAAATGTTGGGATAACGTGATTCCGCAGTTTAAATTCTCTAGAAACTATTATATCTTATATAAGACCTGAAAAGGCAAGAGTTATTAGCACGTTTTTTTTAACGCCTCTATAATGCGTGGTAAATCAAAGTATGCAGCATCGGCTATGAGCATTAGCCGACAAATGAAACTACGTTATTTAGGATTGATACAATGAGTTTAAGTACTAATTTTCAACCGTTATACAAACAAGTTTACGACAGGCTGATCGTGCGTATCGCTGACGGCTACTGGAAGCCTGCGGCTGCCTTGCCTAGTGAGTTCGCTTTGGCCGCTGAGCTAGGCGTGAGCCAGGGGACTGTACGCAAAGCGTTAAACCAGTTGGTGGCCGAAAGTATTTTAATCCGGCGCCAAGGTAAGGGCACTTATGTGTCGGAACATACTCAAGAAAGCTCGATGTTTCGTTTCTTTCGATACCGTGAAGCGGGTGGCGAAGATCTGATACCAATAACCGAGATTGTTGACGTAGAGCGGCGCATAGCGACCGACCGAGAAGCCAAAAAGCTTAACCTCGATAAACAGCTAGACCTCGTGCAAGTAACGCGTATTCGCTCGATTAACGGCAAGCCAGCTATCTTTGAACGAGTATTACAGCCGTTGGCTATTTTTCCCGGCATTGATAAAGAACGCGAACTGCCAAACTCACTTTACACACTCTACCAAGAAAAATACAACATCAGTATTGTTGAGGTGCGAGACGAGTTACAAGCGGTGAGTTTGCCAGCGGATATAGCCGCACACCTCAATTTGGCCGCCGACAGCCCAGCATTGATGACCGAGCGTTCTAGCATCAATATCGATGGTCGAGTGGCTGAATGGAGCCAAGCATATTGCAGCACCGATAACTTTGTTTACTCTGTATCGCTCAAATAGTAGCTAGCAGTCTAGTGGCTAGCATTTTAGTGGTTAGTATTCCAATTGCTTTCATTCTAGTGGCTAGCAAGAATTTTATTAAACTTCGGATTCACCAACTTTACGTAGGATTTATTAGTGTCTCAACCTGCCACAGCGCCTGAAGCTTTCGAATTTAATACTCCAGACTGGAACGCTATCGATGCCACCAGTGTGATCAGCGAGGCGGTATTAAGTTGCTCCACGCAGGTTTGCTTAAGCACTACACACGGCGATCTTCGACTCGAGTTTAGCCAATCTGGCGTTAGACTGCGCAGCGCGGCCGAGCGAGATTATGACTATGGCTTGATCCTTAACCCGCCAGAATTAAATCAACTTAAACTTGAGACGGCTGAGCATAGTTGCACCGTTAGTGACGGTAACCTGAGCCTGTCGATAGAGTATTCTCCATTCTCTTTCGAATTGAGTGATGCCAGCGGCAGGCTAATCAGCCAGTCGCCGACCGATGGTCATTTCGTTCGTCGGCACAGAGTGCCACCGCTGGCTAAAACCGATCAGGGCTGGGTCTTCAGTGTTGACCTTAAGTCGAACGAAGCGATTTATGGCTTAGGTGAGAAGTGGGGTGCATTAAATAAGCGTGGCCAACTAATTCGTTCATATAACGCCGATGCGCTTGGCGTTAACGCTGAGGTCTCCTACAAGAACACACCGTTTGCTTGGAGCCCCGAAGGCTGGGGTATTTTTAGTCACACTCCGAGCATTGTGCTGCATTCAGTTGGCCACCCAAGCTGGTCTCAGCGTAGCTATATCATCGTGGTCGAAGACCATTGTTTAGATCTGTTTATCTTTGCAAGCAATGCTGAGTCGAGCAACACTCAGCCCGGCAACTCTGCGTATAGAAACAGGGGTATGGAGATCATCCGCTCGTACACCAATCTAACTGGCACAGCACCCATGCCGCCAAATTGGAGTGGTGGCGTGATTTTATCTAAAGCCTATTATCAAGATCCGGCTGAATTATTGGCTGTCGCGCGTCAGGTTAGAGATAGAAAAATGCCATGCGATATCATCACAATTGACGGGCGCGCATGGCAAGATACTGACACACGCTTCGCTTTTGAATGGGATAAGTCACGCTGGCCAGACCCCAAAGCCGTGCTAGACGAACTCAAGGCGCTGGACTTTAAGGTATGCATTTGGGAATACCCGCTTATCTCGGTTAAGCACGATCTGTATAAAATGTTTGATCTCAATGGCTGGTTCTTGAAAGATAAACGCAATGGCCAGACCTATTTATACGATTGGGATCAGCAGGCTTTTGGCGACGTACTTTCGTCACTACCGAAGTCGGGTATTGTCGATTTTACGCACCCTGATGCTTACCAGTATTGGAAAGAGGCGCACAAAGCCTTGTTTGATATGGGTGTCGACATGATCAAGTCTGATTTTGGCGAGCAACTAGAAGACAATAACATGCTGGCTCATAACGGCGAGACCGGCGACAATTTACATAATGCCTACGGTTTCCTCTACAACAAGTGTGTCTATGAGGCGGCTAAAAAATACTCAAAAAATGGCCCATTCTTATTTAGCCGAGTTGCGTGGACCGGTTGCCAACGCCTTAACAGCCAATGGGGTGGTGACCCTCAAGCTGACTGGGAGGGCATGATTGGTAATATTCGCGGCGGTCTTTCATGGGGTCTATCAGGCGGCCCATTTTACGCTACCGATATTGGAGGCTTCTACAAAGATACTCGCGATGACGCGCTTTACGTTCGTTGGGCTCAGGCGGCGGTATTTTCCGCACATTACCGTTTGCATGGCATTGGCCCGCGCGAACCTTGGTCGTATTCTGATCAGGCGAATGAGGCCGTGATGCAAGCCTTGGATTTACGTTATCGTTTGCAAGCATACCTACAGAAAACGATGCGGCAATCGGTCGACCACAGTGTGCCTGTTCAGCGAGCGATGGTGCTTGCCTTGCCTAATGAAAAGCAGGCGTGGGCGTTTGAAAACCAATTTATGTTCGGCGACGATCTTTTGGTTGTTCCTTGCTTCGACCCGCGTGGCACAGTCGAATTCTACTTGCCCGAAGGCGAATGGTTACGTTTTGATATTAGTAACTTGTCAGCCGGTAAAAGCATAATTGGATCAAAAGTTTACCAACAAACTTTAGCCTTAAATGAAATGGCGGTTTTTGTCAGAAATGGCACTCAAATCCCGCTGAACGCTAAGGCGTTGAACACGGCCGAGATTCCACAGGCCAGCGATGGTCGCTTCGAAGTTCATGAGTACTGGCCAAGCAGTTAATAAACATTACGCCTATAAAAGTAGTCAAAAAAGCACCTATAAAAGCACCTATAAAAGTAGTTAAAGAGTCTTAAAAGACCGCACTACAAAAACGCCCTAGGGAGAAATCATGCAAACATCAGACTTACTATTTACCTTAGGATCATGCATTTTCTTCATGGCACTGGTTGGTGTCATTTCGTATTTGAAAACCAAAGACAGTGTCGATGATAAAGACGGTTATTTTTTAGCCGGTCGTGGTTTAACCGGTATTTTTATTGCCGGCTCGATGTTGCTGACCAATTTGTCGGCTGAGCAGCTCACCGGCCTTAATGGCTCGGCCTATCAGCATAATATGAGTGCTATGGCCTGGGAAGTCACCGCCGGTTTCGCCACAATCATTATGGCGATGATTTTTTTGCCTCGTTATTTGGCTGGCGCGTTCACCACCTTACCAGGTTTTCTTAAAGATCGTTATGACGACGGCGTGCGCCGCATTACGGTGGTGCTGTTTATGCTGGGTTATGGTTTAGTCACGATCCCATCGGTGCTCTATTCGGGCTCACTAGCGGTGATCAAGCTCTTCGACGTGCCCGCCATAACTGGCTTAGGGAGCGAGCCGTCGGTGTTTCTAACGGTGATCGTTATCGGTTCAATCGGTGCTATTTATGCGGTGTTTGGTGGCCTCAAGGCGGTGGTGGTATCCGACACTATTAACGGTATAGGTCTGCTTATTATCGGCATATTAGTGCCAACGCTCGGGCTTATCATGCTTGGTGATGGCAGTTTTATGGCGGGGCTAACAACCATTGCAACCAGTAATACTGATAAGCTAAATGCCATCGGCTCGGCCTCTGACCCAGTGCCGTTTGGCACCATTTTTACCGGCATGATTCTGGCCAATTTATTTTATTGGGGTACTAATCAATATGTGATTCAAAGAACGCTTGGCGCCGCCAGTTTAGCCGAAGGTCAGAAGGGCGTGTTGCTATCGGGTTACTTCAAGCTTTTGGTGCCGTTTATGATGATGGTACCAGGCTTGATTGCATTTCATCTATACGGGCCGGCTGGTGGCGCAGTGCCTCAAATGGATTTGGCCTACCCACAATTAGTTAAGGATGTACTGCCAATTTACTTATCTGGTTTCTTTCTCGCGGTTTTACTCGGTGCTGTATTCAGCTCGTTTAACTCGTTGCTGAATAGCGCGGCGACTTTGTTTGTGCTTGATGTATATCAGCCGCTGGTTAAGTCGGAGATGAGTGACGCGCAGCTTATCAAGGTCGCCAAAATTGCCAGTGTTGTAATCGCATTGTTTTCGTTCATCGCGGCACCAATGCTGCAATACGCAGAGCAGGGCTTATGGCAGATTATTCGTATCTTTACTGGCTTCTATAACATCCCCGTTATTGCGATCGTACTGGTTGGCCTGTTCACTACCCATGTACCCGCAATTGGTGCCAAAGTGGCGGTGGTTTTTCACGTGATCGCCTATGGCCTTATTAAATTTGTGATAGATCCCGATGGTGAGCTTATACACTTTATTCATCTATATGCGCTTCTGTTCTTCATTGAAGTCGCGATCATGCTGTTTTTTGGTTTTATAAAGCCTAAGCAAGGTGGTACTCATTTTAGCAATAGTGCCAAAGTAGACCTAACTCCGTGGCGCTATGGATGGGCGGCCAGTTCAACGATGTTCGCTGGAATTATTGCTTTGTATCTTCTGTTTTCACCGGTCGGACTCGTCGGCGGGCTTTCAAGCGCGTTCTGGAGTTATTTGGCCATAGTGCTGGCGGTAAACGTGGCCATTTGTTTTTGGTCGATTAAACGCTTTGATAAAACACGGCTTTCTATGCAGGCATAAGGTTATCCACGCGGGCTTAAGGCTAATTACGCAAGTCTAGTCTAATAGACTCGTTGGCTAGGCCTATCTCTACGAAGCCAAAAACTGGATATGCATGATAGTTATATCTTATATAAGATATCTATTGTTTTAATTGATGACTCTGGTTAAACTGGATTTGCTCGGGAATAGCCGTCAATTAACTACGTTCGTACACGGCTGCCTTTCCCTGGTAAAACTAACTAAAAATAAGAGAGAGGAGATAGAGCAATGAAAATTAATTTTCTACCCAAAGCTCGAACCACCATTGTTAGCGCACTTGCTACACTGCTTGCGGCATCGCCCGCATTCGGCCAGCAAGACGGGTTTCTGGAAGAAATCGTCGTCACCGCTCAAAAGCGCGAGCAAAGTATTCAAGACGTACCGATTGCGGTTAGCGTGTTGAGCGCGGAGAGAATTGAGTCGGCTCATGCGGTTGGTCTTGAAGGCCTGCAACAGCTGATTCCATCAGTGTCATTTCGGAAAGGTAATACCAATCGTAATTCAGCGGTGGTAATTCGAGGTATTGGTACCATCTCGTTTAGTACAGCGGCCGAGCCAAGCGTATCAACGGTTGTCGACGGTGTCGTATTGGGTCGTTCAGGTCAGGCTTTTACTGATTTGTATGATCTAGAAAGGTTGGAAGTTTTACGTGGCCCCCAAGGCACCTTATTCGGCAAGAACGCATCCGCTGGTGTGGTAAATTTAACCACTAAAAGGCCAACCGAGGAGTTGAGCGGCTCGGTCGATTTATCTATCTTTGAAGACCATGAATATCGACTAAAAGGTCGTGTTTCCGGCGCGCTGAGTGACAATGTTCGGGCCAGCTTAACTGGCTTTGTCGGCGACTTCGATGGCTATATCACCAACACCTTCAACGGCGATACAATTCAAGGCTATGACCGACAGGGCGTTCGAGGAATGCTCGAGTGGGACATCAATGAAACGTTAGATGTACTCCTTATTGCCGAAGACTACAGTGCTGAAGACGATTGCTGTGCAGACTTATCATTGCTGCCAGACGGCCGCGACCCTAACTCACCAGCCAACCCGAACAGCCAAGGTGTGGTCAACGGAGTCGCTGATTTAGACTTAGACCAACGCTTAGTCGATCATGATTTGACAACGCGCACTATCGACGACTCCACCTCGTTATCGGTGCAAGTTAACGCTGGCCTTGGGGAAATGACCTTGACATCAATCACCGCTTACCGAGAGTGGGACAACACCGAGATTCGTGAAGGTGACTTCACTTCGAACGCTGGTGATATACCACTACCAGTAGATTTCAGTTCAACCTTTTTTCAGTTGCACGACATCGGTATTCAAAGCTGGGCTCAGTTCTCGCAAGAAGTTCGCCTAGCGTCCGCCAACGATCAACCATTCACTTGGCAGGCAGGCATTTTCTACTGGAAGCTAGAGTCTGATCGTAGCTTTCGCCGTGATGCAAGTTGCCAGGTACATCCA
>JAESTB010000288.1 GCA_016763815.1 Arenicella sp. | reverse complement strand
GGGCCAGCAGGCCGAATTAACCAACAAGATCTATCTGATTTCATTGAAAACGGCGGTTCGATCTCCAGCAGCGGTTCATCCAAGAAAAAAAGGAACGACGTTCGTGAGATCAAGGTGATCGGTATGCGTCGAAAAATAGCGGAGAAAATGACGCTTTCAAAATCTCGTATTCCACATATCACTATCGTCGAAGAAATCGACATGACCGAATTAGAGGAATTACGTGCGGCATTGAACAAAAAGCATGGCACACAGAGAACTAAGTTAACACTGCTGCCATTCATGATGCGCGCCATTGTAGAGGCCGTAAGTGAACAGCCTGAGTTGAATGCGCGTTATGACGACGAAGCCGGCGTGGTAAGGCAGCACGGTTCGGTCAATATCGGCATCGCTACGCAGACCGAAAATGGCTTGAACGTGATCGTTGTGCATCATGCGGAATCCGCGGGCCTATGGGACAACGCGACTAAGGTTACCCAACTTGCCGACGATGCGCGTGCTGGCACGATCAAGTTGGAAAACTTGACCGGCGGTACGATCACTATTACCTCATTGGGCGCGTTGGGTGCTATTGCCACAACTCCGATTATCAATCATCCCGAGGTCGCGATTGTCGGTATTAACAAAATGCAGATACGACCCATGTGGGATGGTCAGCAATTTCAGCCGTGCAAAATGATGAATATATCGTGCTCCTTCGACCATCGCGTGGTCGATGGTTGGGATGCTGCGGTGTTTGTACAAAAACTAAAAACCCTGCTGGAATCTCCGGCAATGTTATTTGTAGAAGGTTAAATCTTAAATGTCGGATATTAAATGTAAGCTATTAGTCATCGGTGCCGGCCCAGGAGGCTATGTCTGTGCCATTCGCGCCGGGCAATTGGGTATTGATACCATCATCGTCGATCGTCAGCCGCCGGGCGGAACCTGTCTTAACGTTGGGTGTATTCCCTCTAAAGCGTTAATTCACGCCGCCGATGTGTTCCATAACATTGCCCACGCGAGTGACGGCAACCTAGGTATTACAGTATCCGCACCGGAGTTAGATTTAGGCAAAACAATTGCATGGAAAGATCGAATCGTGCAACGTTTAAATGAGGGTGTTGCGGGCTTACTGAAAAAGGCAAAGGTTCAATTCATTGCCGGAGACGCGCGCTTTGTCGATGGTAAAACAGTAACGGTGCAAACAGACGATGGCGAAAAAAGGTTTCGCGCTGAAAACGTTGTTATTGCCACAGGTTCGGCGTCCATTGAACTACCGTTTCTGCCTTTCGGCGGTGATATATTATCGTCTACCGACGCACTGGCTTTAAGCCAAGTACCAAAATCGATGGTGGTTGTTGGCGGCGGTTACATTGGTTTGGAAATCGGCACGGCTTTCGCCAAGTTAGGCGCAAAAGTTACTATTGTCGAAGCTACCGAACAAATATTACCGCAGTACGATTCCGCATTAACAAAACCCGTTGCTCAACGTCTAAAAGAACTTGGCATTGAAGTGCAACTCAACACCAAGGCACAAGGTTATGCTAAAGGCTTACTACAAACGGATAAGGGAGAAATACCCGCTGATAAGGTGCTGGTCGCGGTAGGTCGTCGACCACGAACTAATAGTGTCGGTATTGAAGAATTATCGCTGTCGATGGACGGCGCTTTTATTGAAGTGAACAGTGCTTGCCAAAGCTCAATGCGAGGTATTTACGCAATCGGCGATGTCACCGGCGAACCCATGCTGGCGCACCGCGCCATGGCGCAAGGAGAGATGGTGGCAGAGCGATTGGCGGGCCATAAAGTTAGCTGGGACAAACGTTGCATTCCCGCAGTTTGTTTTACCGACCCAGAAATTGTTACTTGTGGAGTATTACCAGGTGAACTTGAAAATTCCAAA
Organism: Arenicella sp.; assembly: GCA_016763815.1. Classification (GTDB taxonomy): domain Bacteria; phylum Pseudomonadota; class Gammaproteobacteria; order Arenicellales; family Arenicellaceae; genus Arenicella. The sequence goes on along the minus strand of JAESTB010000288.1, from coordinate 6,605 downwards.
GTGGCCGAGTTTCCCTTTGCCGCGAATGGCCGAGCAATGACCACCGAACGTGAAGATGGCTTCGTTCGAGTTGTTGCCCGGGCAGACGACGATGCCATTATGGGTATTCAAGCCGTGGGAGCCGGTGTGTCGGAGTTATCGGCCGTATTTTCCTTGGCAATAGAAATGGGCTCAACATTACAAGACATTGCCGCCACAATTCACGCGCACCCAACTCGGTCTGAAGGCTTTCAGGAAGCAGCATTAAGTGCCTTGGGCAAGTCCTTACATATTTAGAAGAATAAAATTCTTTACAAGCTGTTATGCCTGTTGCCAAATAACTACCAACAAGTACACCGCTCATACCTAGTCGCGATTGATCAAATAGACAAAATCCTCAAACATGCTGGCAGCCAATATGAGCTAATGCTTAACGGCAACGACGTCATCCCGCTCGCTCGCAGCTATTACATAGCGACAAGGAATGCATTCAAAAGGTACTGACAGGTTTACTTAATAAGGCGCAAATTAGATCGGAGTAACTAATTAAACAACGGGGCCCCGCCATTCGGTAAACGGTCAGTAGTGGTTGGCATCGTCAGAATCCAAACCACATTAGGCGGCAGTTTTTATTGTTTCAATAATATCGCCTTCACCATAAAGTAAACTACCGATACTGGCCGCAAAGTTTATACATGGAGCAAAAACAGTCACCATTGTAGTCGATGGTTAGAGCAAGCTGTCCGACTTAATTATCCCTTACTTTTTACTTTCTAGGTAAACTGTATATTTACGTAGTTGCTCCTCGGTTAATAAATACTCAAGTTTTTGCTGGGTTATAATTTGTTTTTGAGAACCCAATTGAGCATGCCGAGAAAAGGGACTTCCGCTTACACCTAAATTGATGTCGCTGTTACCGATATGGGAATTTTCTTGAAAAAGGCTTTTAATTTCTTGTTGTTGGTACGCATTTAGATCACCAACGACCATATTGAATTCATTAGACCTATAATCGACCGCTACCTGTTGTTGCTGTTGAAATTTTTCTTTTTCAAATTCACGATAGCCATCTAACTGCTCTTCATTCAAAAACTTTTCCAATTCATTCTTGTAATCTTGTTGATTTTTATTAAGTTCGGAGTCTACTTGTGCAATGACGTTATTCATATCAGACTGACTATGAGTATCACCTATTTTTTGCATATACGGCATTGAAGCATCAACATCTGCCTCTGCCTTTGCTTGTAGTAAATCTGTCAGACGTTCACTAACTTCTGTTGATAAACCTAGTTTTGTCGTCAGTTCGTCAACGACAGGGCGTATTTGTAATGGCACCAGCGTTGATTTAATAAACTCGGGGGACTGAGATATTTGACGAGCGATGACTTCCTGTGGAGTATCGCTTTCATTTTTGTTTTCGGCTTGCTGCTGTTTCAATTGCTGATCCGTCTTCGCAAGAGCCTTTGCTAGTTTACTAATCGTTAGCTTCAAACTGGCATTATCCTCTGCTAGTCCGTTTGGACTGATAGTTTGCTGTGGCAATCTATCTTGGATAGGAGTGGAATAATTAGGGGGCTTGGGCTTATCTTCTAACTGCGTTTGCAATATGGCAATGGTTTTTTTTTGTTGACTGATTAAGCCTTTAAAATAAACAGTTGTAGCGCCTGCACCTGTCAACAAACAAAGAATGGCAATGCCGATAAATTTGATAAATGAATGATTCATAAAAACTTAATTCCATAAGGAAGATCTAATTCAAATTCACTGGTTTTTATATTCACAAGCCAATGAAATAACCCTAACAACCAAGCATTGAACAAAACTAGCAAATAATTGGCTGTTGCCATAATAAATAGATAACCAAAAACTTCTTTTTTAGTTATCTATTTATATCGCTTTTAGATAGAAAGTAGGTCTTTATCGACTATTAATAAAAACTGAACTTACATTATGGGATTTGACAACCAGGGCATAGTGGCACCCAAAAACGTTCCATTCGGCATGAACCTTCCACTACCTGAGTAGTCGTTGATGTACTGGTCAAATGCTGAGTAGAGAATAAAAATAAAGTCCCTGTGTAATAATCATATTCCCACTGTTGAGTCTGAGGATTATAAGTGCTTCTCCATTCATATCCGAATGTTGAGGAAGGACAGCTAACATGTCCAGTGTAAGTAAGTGTCTGTCCGAAACTAAATATTTGCTTAAATCCGCTCTGTAAATATCCATTATAATGACAGGCCGTATACGGGGATGATACTGTTATTGTTTCATAGTCACAGACTTCTCTTACATCCCAATAGCCACCAGCAAAGGCTGAATGGCTTGATAGCATCACTAAAATAGCGAACAATGTTTTTTTTAACATAAAATATCCTTTTTATTAAGGTTAGTAAAATACTTGAGTAGCAGATAATCCTTCTCCAACGATGGTTATTTAACTCTGCCGACAAATATCATAGTGCAATGATTAACAATCGTCAATGATCTAGTAGGGAGGTTCGCCACAGGCTCATCGGAGAGACAAGGATGCCTCATATAAACACAATCATCTCGTTAGACAACACGCCCTATATACCATTGTGTTGCGTGCTGTGTTCGCGGTGAGTTTCTGTGTGGCATTGATCACTACTCCGTCGATGGCAGATTTTCTTTTCGGGCAATTTAATGTCACAACGTCTTACCCTAAACGTGACACTAAGCCCTATTCAGTCCAAGCTACTCCTTAAGGATTGAGAAAGTTGGCGCACTCGGCTCTGTGACATTTCATGGTATATACGCATTGTTAACGAAGTCATCCCACTCGGTCTCAGTTATCGCACCATGATAAAGAAAACCTTGGAAGGAAAATAAGGTTGGGCGGGAGCTATAAACAGTATTTGTTACTTTTTGCTTCAAGCTGGTCTTGGGTTCTTTAGTTCTATACCATCAATAGCTTGGTTATTTTATCGAAGACCCTAACGAGCAACAATGATTGATAACGCTGATTTTATAGAAGTATACCCCAATGCATTACCTCTCGAGCTTTGCGATCGACTGGTGGATACATTCGAAAAGCATCAAGGTGTTTACCAAGGAAGAACAGGGGCCGGCGTAGATCTTAATAAGAAAAATAGCCATGATTTAATGCTTGATGAGCACCCAGAACTAAATTCGTTGAAGTCGGAATTAATGCAACACACGTTCGACGGAATAAAACGCTATTTCGAAAAGTACTCAATGGCTCTGCTTGGCGCCGTATCAGTAAATGTCGAAAGTGAGTTGGGCGATTCTGTAAGCTTAAACCCTGATAATTTTACTCGCCTCGGAAAACCTAAGCTAGGGGATATTATTAGCCATCTTTATCGAAGTGGAACAATAAACATTCAGCGCTATACGAAAGGTAAAGGCGGTTATCCTCATTGGCATTCTGAGCAGTATCCTCAAGCCAATGGATACGAGGCATTACATCGGGTGGTATTGTATATGTACTACCTCAACGATGTTCACGAAGGCGGTGAGACAGAATTTTATTATCAAGCAAGAAAAATAAACCCGTCTAAAGGCACCATGGTAGTGGCTCCCGCTGCATTTACTCATTCCCATCGCGGCAATACACCGATAAGCGATGATAAATACATCGCAACCTCTTGGATACTTTTTAATAAAAACGAAAAAATCTACGGTTAACTTTGCGCGTGTCAATTATATTAAGATAGTTTTTTACAAGTCCGCAGACAATTCGTTTTTCTACAATAAAAAAAGAATACTTCACTGTTCATTCATGTATTTAACGTATTTACGTGCTGCGTTGAATTTACTCTGATTTAATAATCCCATGATTTATTTACTAGCAAGCAATGCTAAGTAAATAAAATTTATCTATTCATAGCAACATATAAGTCTATTGATGGACTTATAGGAAGTTAAAAACTAAGTAGAATTCAAAGGAATGTAATCATGTCAATTAGAATGAAATTAATAAGCGCCGCCACGTTATTGGCACTAAGCACAGCAGCAAATGCTGAGCGAGTAATCGTTAGTTATGATTCAAACGGTCCGGGATTAAAAAATGGTCACGTCGTCAAAATATCAGGGAAAAACTGGTTTGCGGTTGAACTAGACGAGAATGGTAAGAGTGCGATCCGCGGTAAAGCAGGATTCAAAAAAATGGAAATCGATCAGAAACGTTTTCCGTTAGCTATCTTTAATGACGACACTGGCAATCCAATGACTCAGCAGATTACCCCTTATGCGATTTATCAATCGCAAGGCAATCAACTGACGCTGCAAGGCGGACAGAAAGTCTGTGTAATCGACTCAGGCCTAGACCAGTCTAACCAAGACTTCGATTGGTCAGTGATTAGCGGTGATAATGATTCAGGAACCGGCAATTGGTTTGAACACGGTGGCCCACATGGCACACACGTTGCGGGCACAGTCGGTGCAACTGATAATGGCTTTGGTGTGATCGGCATGGCGCCCGGCGTTCCGATGCATATCATTAAGGTATTTAATGCAGAAGGTTGGGGCTATTCATCAGACTTAGCCTTCGCCGCGGAGAAATGTACTCAATCTGGAGCCAACATTATCACTATGAGCTTAGGTGGTGGTGGTGCAAACTCAACCGAAGAAAACGCGTCTGACTCCTTCACTGCGGGTGGCGGTCTGGTTCTAGCAGCCGCGGGTAACGATGGCAACAATGTGCGTTCGTTCCCAGCGGGCTATAAGTCAGTGATGATGATTGGTGCCAACGATAACAACAACAATATTGCTGATTTTTCGCAGTTCCCATCAAATACAATTACAACCGGCCGTGGGAAAAAAGTGAAAACTGAAACCAATGATGGTTTCGGTGTAGAAGTAACGGCGGGCGGCGTTGATACACTATCAACTTTTCCAGCGGGTAGCGGCGTATCATCAAGCTTATTAGTTGATGCTGGTGGTTTTGATTCTTTAGCCATGGAAATGCTGGTACAGCAAGCGGTTCTACCTATTTCATGGGGACTGCTGAAACGACCGATGGCAATGCAAGTGGTAAAGTATGCGTCATTGACCGTGGTGTTATTTCGTTCTTTGATAAAGTCCAAAACTGTGAAAATTCAGGCGGCATCGCGGCGGTTATCGTGAACAACGAGCCAGGTGTTTTAGCTGGAACCTTAGGTGACACCAATACCACCACAATTCCTGCTGTTGGCGCGGCTCTTGAAGATCGTGCTGCAATTGTCGGCTCAAGCACAGCAAGCGTGGACGTCAGTTCAAGCGATTATTCTGTGTTAAGCGGTACGTCAATGGCGACACCTTTAGCCGCCGGTAGTGCAGCGCTAATTTGGTCTAATAACCCAAGTTGTAGTGGTTCTGATATACGTGAAGCAATGAAAGCGACAGCGCAAGATCAAGGAGCATCTGGGCGTGATGATTTCTTTGGATACGGTATCGTCAAAGCGAAAGCGGCCAGCGACTACTTAGTGGCCAATGGCTGTGGAACAACCGAACCTCCGGTTGGAGATTTGACCTTGTCGGGTAGTCGTTCAAAAGGTAATCGCCAAGCTAATCTAAGCTGGAGTGGCGCGACAACTTCTAATGTTGATATTTATATCAACGGTAGCTTGAACACCACTACTACTAACGATGGTTCACAGTCATTCAGCGTTAATAAAAACAACAGTTACACCTTTAGAGTATGTGAAGAAGGCAGCAGCATCTGCACAAATCAAATCACCTTATAGCGTTTAACTTATAACTAGGTATCAACAAACTAAGCCGGCTCTCGTTAATGTGAGTCGGCTTTTTTATTATTTCCAAGCGCCCTATTTCCTAGTGCCATGAATTCGATACACCTCTAACCATTTCTCCTGATCTTGCGACCACTCTAGTTTCCACTCGAAGTTCTCTTCATCAATATCGAAGAAGGTGATGCGGCTATGGTTACCTTTGGCGTCGGGTTTATCGCCTAGCATGACTATGCTTTCTTCTGTGGAAGTGGCGGTGAAATTCTTCGGTGTGCTGGATTTGATGGTTAACCAAGTGAGAACCCACTTTTTCTCTTTAGGGTTGTAGATGCGCAAGTTGATGCCGCGTTGGCGTTTGCTTTCGTCTGCTATTTTTTCGGAGAACGGCGGCGAGGTGTAGTGATCTTGAATACCCCAACCGTTAAAGGTCCATAAAAAATCCCAATCAGCTCCTTTAGAGGCTTGCCAGCCACTGCCATCTTTTTTGAGGCTTTCTTCAGTGGTTGACCATTGGCCTACCATCCGGCCCCAATGCTCAAGCTCCGGCGGCGCACCCTCAGCCATCGTTCCGGGCATGAAAACACTCGATTTATCGTCGTCGGCAATTGTGGAGTGGGAGGTGATGAGAAATACTATGCCAAGTAAATAGATAAACACGCTGAAGTGGGCCATGGGAAGACACATCAATAAATTGGTTGGCTAGAACCTTATTCTAACATGCGGCTAAAAATCTCGTTTTTGGTCTTGGTGGTTGAGGCTGTTTGGGATGAATTGAATTCAGCTCATTTATCACTATATATAAATATATCAATAAGGAGACCATTCATGACCATACTTATGCAGCTTGTGCTGTGGTGCATTCTTTTCGTTCTTTGCTGGCCGCTAGCTCTGTTCGCTTTGCTATTGTGGCCTCTT
>JAESTB010000287.1 GCA_016763815.1 Arenicella sp. | reverse complement strand
CTCTCCAGGCGGCATTGTTAACCTAGTAAGCAAACGCCCTCGAGACGACGCTCAAAATGAAATAGTGGCATCGACAGGCAATTTTGCTTATCGACAGATTGCAGCGGATATTGGCGGTAAACTGGATCGTGATGGACGATGGTTATATCGCTTGGTTGCACTTAATCGCGACGCTGAAACGCAGGTTGATTTTGTTGAAAACAATGTTGTGGCAATTTCGCCGTCAATCAGTTATCAGCCATCAGACGATACCTCATTAACCTTATTACTAAACTATCAAGATGCGACGGGCGACGCCGGCGCACAATTTTTACCTATCTCAGGAACACTCAATGCGGCACCCAATGGACAATTTTTTGACTCAGAGCTGTTCGTTGGCGAGCCCGAGTTTAGTCAGTACGACGGCACTACCAAATCGGCCTCAATTTTAGCCGACCATCGGTTCAATGATACTTGGTCCGTGCAATTCGCGGCGCGTAGAACAGAGGGCGAGCGCGATTACAGTCAAGCTTGGATTGCCTTTGGTTTTAGTGCTGACCGTTTCGTTCGTAATGCGGATGGTAGTCTCTACAATGGCGGGGCAGTACCACGAAGTTTTTACCAAAGCGACGCGTCGTCCGAGCAAACAGCGGCCGACCTGCGTTTCAGGGCAAATTTCGACACTGGCGCCGTTAACCACGAGTTAATGGTGGGAGGGCAGTATCAAGATGTGACCACTGACGAAAATCCCGCTTACGCCTATGCTGTCGGATATGACTTTGCCACTGGTGGCCCAGACCAAGTATTTGGTGATTCGTTTTGGATCAACCCGTTTAGCCCAGAATATGGGAATGTACCATCGCAAGCGTTAATTGATTCGATTAAAAGCGACGCACCTGAGGTGAACGTTAAAGACCTAGGGCTCTACATCAATGACCAGATGACCTTAGGCAATTGGCATTGGAATATTGGAGTAAGGTTTGATGATGTTAGTAACGAAAGTGGCCAGTCGTCGCAGGACGATGATGCAACCAGCATTGCCACTGGTCTTTTGTATGCCTTCGATAATGGCTTATCTCCGTATATCAGCTACGCCGAATCGTTTGAAACAGTGGTCGGTCTGGACGCGGTAACTCAACAAGCGTTCAAACCTCAAGAAGGCGAGCAAATTGAAGTGGGTATAAAATACAGTTTTGCCAACAGTCCAAATTACCTCACGATCGCATACTTCGATATTGAACAATCGAACTTACTCACATCGACTATTGTAGGCCAAACTCAAGCCGGTGGAATCGATACAGTATCTGGGGTGGAATTTGAGGCTAAATTCGATTTTGGCGATATTCAATTGGAAACCAATGCAAGCAAGTTAGACACTCAAACCGCGGCAGGATTTCAATTTGTCTCGGTTCCTGAAACAAATGCCTCGGCTTGGTTAGGCTATGGCAGTCGCTTTGATAATGGCTTTCGCGCGGGCGTTGGCGTGCGTTACGCGGGTGAGTCTTTTGGTGGTGCTGATGCGATTGAAACTCCAGCGTATACATTGCTAGATGCCATGGTGGCGTACAAATTGGAAAACTGGACGCTTAGACTTAACGCAAGAAATCTAAGTGATAAGGCCTATCAGTCAACCTGTTTATCACGCGGAGACTGTTTTCAAGGCGAGCGACGAACGATTGTCGGCACAGCCAGCTACGCATTCTAGGAGCCCGTATGCCGCAACCAAGCCCGATACCGCATAACGCTAATAATTTACGAGAGTTGCCGATGTCGCTTGCGATCAGGAATGGTCGCTGCGGTACGTGCCCAAAGCTGCTCACAAATTACCTCGATCAGATGGACGAAGTTGCTCGGCAACTGTCGAACCAACACAGGATCATCTTGCATAAACGTGTACTCGATGTGCTAATGGAGACTGTCTGTGACGCTCTAATTGCAAAATGTTGGAGAGGCTGGTGTCTGGACAATATTTACAGGCCGCTTGGGACATTGCGATGCCTAAGTAAAACAGAAACTGAATGCAGGGAACTGGCTAAGCTAGAAGCCCAGATGCGCATGCTTAGCTATTATTTTCTATAAACAATTTACGACCAACGGAATAGACAATGAATGAATGGAAAAAATGCATAACGGCTGGTAATCGTGATTTTAGCGAACACGACTTCGATGCCGCCAGGTTAAGTTACGAGCAAGCAAAGCAACACGCTGAAAATCTTTTATGCCAGTGGAGTGATCCAGATGAAGCCGCTTCGGCGTTAGTTGTCAGCTACCATAATTTAGCCGACCTACATCAATTACAGGGTGATTTTTCGGCGGCTCGCGAAGCACTAAAAAATGTTCACAAAATCGTCCTAAATGCTCTTGAAGAAAGCGTAATAGACAGCAAACGTTATGCTTCTCTATTGCGAGCATCGGTGAAAACATACTCAGCGCTATCCATGCATAGAAAGTGTTTTTTGTGCCGCGCGTATCATTAAATTTTTAAATTCTCTCGCGCTAACATACTAATTTGAGCCAAAATCTAAGGCTTTACTAACGCAGATCATATTTACCAATTAAAACTCAATCATGAAGACAAAGCCTAAGCCTCGTCGTGTGGCTGACAAGCCGACCCAGCACTTACAGCTTGCAGAAGTGTCTTCTTTAGAAGAGTCTAGGAGACTGGCCGTGCTGATGAGGCAATAGTCTATCTAGAAGATTATTCTATGCGAGCTTCAGCATTCGCCGAGATGCTTTAAACACACTAATTGTCAGTGGCATTGGTAGTAGCGCGGCTATTTTTCTTTAAAGTTGTATCAATATAGTGAAAAAGCTCTTACGCGTTGGCGCTTTTATTTGCACGGCTGCCTTACAAGGAGGTAATTCCACTGAACGCTTACTTTGAACATATTTGCCGAGGTCATAGTGCCGAGGTCATAGTGCCGAGGTCATAGTGCCGAGGTCATAGTGCCGAGGTCATAGTGTCGAGGTCATAGTGTCGAGGTCATAGTGTCGAGGTCATAGTGTCGAGGTCATAGTGTCGAGGTCATAGTGTCGAGG
>JAESTB010000286.1 GCA_016763815.1 Arenicella sp. | reverse complement strand
GGCCGGGATTATTAAATGCGGCGGGTGCTTTATGTACTGCTTGGGGTAATTATTCACCAGTGCTGTGCATATCTGGGCAAATACCATCTACTGGGATTGGCAAGGGCTACGGTGATCTACATGAAATTAATGACCAAATGGGAATGATTAGTCATATCACAAAATGGCAATCCAGCATTGATCATCCAGCTCAGGCCCCCGCTGTGGTCGAGGAAGCATTTAAACAATTAACTACGGGATGCCCGCAGCCAGTAGAGATTGAGATGCCGATGGATATTATGGAGCAACAGGCTGCGGTAGAGCTGCTCCCCGCCGTCACCTATAAAACGCCTATTATTGATGATGAGCTGATTGAACAAGCAGTAAAAATGTTAGCTGGCGCCCAAAAGCCTATGATAGTGATTGGCTCTGGTGCATTGGAGATTGGTGAGGAATTGTTGCAGCTCGCTGAGGCACTGCAAGCGCCAGTGATGGCCTGTCGTAGTGGCAAAGGAGTTATTTCTTCAGAGCATTATCTAAGCGCTAATTTTCCTATGGGGCATCGTCTCTGGGGCGAAACGGATGCTGTTTTGGCAATTGGCACGCGCTTACATTGGCCGCTAGTGATGTGGGGCAAAGATGACGATTTGAAACTGATTAGGGTTGATATTGACCCGACCCAAATTCAAAGAATCTGTACTCCAGAATTAGGCATTGTTGGTGACGCTGGCGCGGTGACAAAAGCACTAAATAAAAAGGTCAAGAGTTTGAAGGTGTTGGCTGATTCTAGAAAAGAAGAACTATCCGCGCTCAAGGCCGCAGTTGATCTCGAAATTCGCGACAAAGTCGGCCCTCAAATGGGCTATCTGGATGTGATTCGTGAAGAGCTTCCTCGAGATGGCATCTTTGTCGATGAAGTAACTCAATGTGGTTTTGTTTCTTGGTATGGTTTTCCTGTATATAAACCCCGTCAGCATATTAGCGCAGGTTACCAAGGCACGCTTGGCTATGGCTATGCGACAGCGCTGGGCGTGATGGCCGGCAACATGGATAAAAAGGTTATTCAAATTAGTGGCGATGGTGGCTTTATGTTTACCATGCAAGAATTGGCTACGGCGGTTCAGTACCAATTGCCTTTGGTTACTATTATTTTTAATGATAATCGTTTTACCAATGTGCAACGTCAACAAAAAGAATGGTTTGATGGTCGAATAATATGTTCCGACCTACACAATCCAGACTTTGTCAAAATGGCCGAAAGTTTTGGTGCCGCCGGTTTTGCCGCCTCCGACCCTGAATCATTACGGGTCGCCATTCGTTCGGCGTTTGAAGAAAAAGGGCCATCAATTATAGAAGTTAAGGTTGATGAGTTTTTCCCCGCGCCTTGGCCTTTTTTAATGATGCCGCAAAACCGTAAACAACTGGTTGGATAATAACTTATGAAGTTGCCTATTAAACAATCCATTCTGGATATGCGTCCCTATCAACAGGGGAAAAGTGATTTAGATGGAATCGAAAACCCAATAAAACTATCCTCTAATGAATTGTCTTACGGCCCGTCGCCGTTAGCCATCGACGCTTTTATAGCCGCTTCAAGTGAGCTGAATCGTTATCCTGACGGTGGTCAGACAGAGCTTAGAAGAGCTATATCTGATGTGTTTGGCCTTCCGGTCGACAACCTTATTTGCGGTAACGGGTCTGAAGAGCTATTGCAGTTGTTGATACGCGCCTTCTCATGTGAAGGCGATGAAGTGCTTTTAAGTGAAAACGGTTTTGTTATGTGCCAAGTCTATATTTCTACTCAAGGTGCTACGGCCGTAGTAGCACCTGAGAAGGACTATAAAGTCGATGTTGATGCTTTGTTGGCTCGGGTAACGGCTAGAACACGAATAGTCATTATCGCAAACCCCAACAATCCGACCGGTACTTATCTTAGCCGAACCGAGGTCGAACGATTGCATGCAGGTCTGCCCGATGATGTGCTTTTAGTGCTCGACGGAGCCTATGCTGAATTCGTTGTGCGTGAGGATTATGAAAGCGGTGAAAACATTGTGGCCAAGTCGGATAACGTGGTCATGACTCGAGCATTTTCAAAGATTTATGGCTTGTCGGCATTGCGTATTGGTTGGGCCTATTGCCCCACAGACATCATTGATATTTTGCGCAGAGTGCGATCTCCTTTTAGTGCCAATGCCGCGGCTATGGCAGCGGCGGCAGCGGCGGTTAGAGACCTTGAATTTACCGCTATGGTGATTGAGAAAAATGAATCTTGGTTACAGCGTTTACGAGTCGAATTTACAGCGATTGGTATTGAAGTCATCGAAAGTGTAAGCAATTTCTACTTACTGCGGTTTCCAGGTGGTGCGGGTAAAAACTCTAAGGATGCGGCAAATCATTTACAGGCAAATGGAATTATTCCCAGGCCAGTGAGTGACGATGGAGATAATAAATATCTTCGCATAACGGTTGGATCCGACGAGGAAAACCAAGCAGTTGTTACGGCTTTACAAGATTATATGAACAATGACTAAATTAAATAATGTACAGGGATCCGCGTTTTTGAATGATCAAAAGCGACTGTTGATTAACGGACAATGGATAGAGTATGCCAACGATTTAGTGAGCGTGCACAACCCATCAACGGGCGATGTTATCACTGAAGTTCCGCAAGTTGGGCGCGACGTGGCAGAGCAGGCCATCAAGGCGGCTAGAACCTCATTTGACAACGGTGTTTGGACAAGGCTTCCCGCGGAGCAACGAAGTCGAATTTTATGGCGAGTCGCCGATCTGATTGAGCAAAATGCCGAAGAATTGGCATGGCTAGAATCGATTAATACAGGCAAACCTTATTTATCCTGTCTGAATGGCGAAATTCCATTTGCTGCACAGTGTTTTCGGTATTACGCCGGGTGGGTAGGTAAAGTAGATGGGCGCACTAAGTCCTTGAACGGCGCTCCTGACGATGAATTTCATGCCTATACCAAGTTAGAACCTATCGGTGTGGCCGCGCTCATCGTGCCCTGGAATGGACCCTTGGTACAAACTGTTTGGAAGCTGGCGCCGGCCTTAGCTGCAGGCTGCAGCTGCATATTAAAGCCCGCAGAAGTAACGCCATTAACCGCTCTGAGATTGGGTGAGTTAATTATAGAAGCTGGTGTACCAGACGGTGTGGTGAACATTATTACCGGCAAAGGATCTGTGGTTGGAGCAGCCCTCTCCGAGAGTCCATTGGTAGATAAGGTTTCATTTACCGGCTCCACGCAAACTGGGCGCATAATTTTAAACGCCGCTGGCACTAATTTTAAAAAAGTAACCCTAGAACTCGGTGGAAAGTCGCCAATATTTGTTTTTGCCGATGCCGATATTCAGTCTGCTATTGATGGTGCGGCGGATGCCATCTTTTCGAATGCCGGTCAGGTTTGTGTTGCTGGCTCACGTTTGTATATCGAAAAAAGTATTTATCAAGAAGTGCTTGAGGGTGTTAAACAAAAAGCTGAGTCGTTGAAGGTGGGTGACGGTTTTGATGCAGATACCCAAATGGGGCCATTAATATCCGAGCAACAACTCGCCAACGTTAGCAACTGGGTACAACAAGGCGTTGCCGACGGCGCTACATTAATCACCGGAGGAAAAAGACTTGATCGACCAGGCTTTTACCTGCAGCCGACAATTTTTTCTAGCGTAGATCAGTCGATGAGTATTGTTCAAGAAGAAATTTT
>JAESTB010000285.1 GCA_016763815.1 Arenicella sp. | reverse complement strand
CCAAGCGACAGCAATCGCCGCCTAGGCCACCAAAGAATAAATCCGAGTACTAGCAGAGGTAGCGCGAGTAAGCCGCCAAAGCCAGCGATATTCAAACCGATTTTATTGCCCAGTAGAAAACGGTGATGGAGGTCTAAAAAGAAATCCTCCCACCGTTGATTACCAGACCATACTTGAACTTTATCGCCGCGTTGGTTGTGCCATGCATAGCGTCGGTCGCTTAAGAACACCTTATGAATACTCAAATCTTCGCTGTAAAGCTGAATAAACGTGACCTCGCCATCGTCATAGCTGGCTTCAATGTTTTCGATGGCCTTGGCGAGCATATTGGGGTCGGCCACTTGACGTGCACCGTCGACACTCAGCCAAAGGTACTCTTTTTTCCAAACTAAGATAACCCCGGTAATACTGATTGAGAGCATTATTAGACAAAGTAATAAGCCTATATAGCGATGGAATAATTTGATCGACATTTAATTGGTAATGATTATTTATAGATTGAAACAGATGACTCGAGGCTGAGTAACAGACATTGGGCCAAAACCTATGGTACCGTTAAACAGCGATAGCTAACACTATAATTCAACTGAGAAGACCCAGTCTGTTAACCCCAGTCAATCAACCAAAGGAGCACATCCATGCGCCATATTTCGACCCTATTCGTTTGTCTTGTTTCACTGATTTTGAGCACCGGCCCGCTCTTGGCACAGGAAATCGAACACGGCCATCAGGCTATGCAAATATTTGACAAGCAAGGATTTGATAACTCGCCACAGTGGGTCCAATTTTGGCTTGCTTGCATGATGGTGTCGTTTTTAGCTGGTCTATTTTTCGTCAAAAATCATGTTATTGCCCGCTGGGTAATCGGCGGTTTCTTCGCGGGGATGACCTTCGGAGCCATCGCCAGCAGTGTATTTGGCGTGCCGAACTACTCAGGCTTTATCGCCTTGATTCACCTGATCTTTTGGACCCCAGCTTTATACCAATTATTGGCTAAGCGGCCATTCTTAGGTCAAAGATCGGCCTTCACTATATGGTCTGGGGTAATCACCGCGGTGATTTGCTTTTCTTTTATTTTCGATATTCGAGATGCATTTATTTATTTGACTCACGGGCTATGAACACCGGTCAGAAAAAAAGAGTAACCCTAGAATGGAAGGGTTCGGCGCGAAGGGTTCGGCGCGAAGGGTTCGCCATCAAAAGAAACATAATTGCCAGCCACTCGACTATCAATATTGTGACTAATTGCGAATTCCCGGCGCAAGGGAACTCGCAATTAGCACTTGCGAGATTACTCGACTGCTTTTTCCACCGCTCTTAAAAATGCAGGGCGACTCATGCAGCGTTTCATATACGCTTGTAGTTTGGGATAAGCAGCTAACTGGCCTAAGCGTTCACCCATTGACACAACATAACAGATACCAAAATCGGCACCGCTGAATTGGTCACCAAGAATGTACTCATTGTTAGCCAATTTATTAGTGATGTGATCATAGTGAAGTTTTATTTCGGCGTCACTAAATGGCGTAATAACCGGGTGATCGCTACCACCACGAAGGGTTAGCATTTTCAATAATAGGGGTGAGAATACCGAACCTTCTGGGTACGCCAACCATTGATTGTAAGTCGCCCATTGGCTAAGGTCATCTCGACTCGGATGCAGCTTGTACTCAGTGTCGTATTTTTCCAAAATATAACTAGTAATCGCACCCGACTCAGTGAGCATTAGATCACCATCTTCGATAATTGGGCTTTTACCTAAGGGATGAATTGCCTTGATATCAGCTTGCGAACGCATCGTTTCGGGGTCGCGTAGATAAACTTTCAGGTCATACTCGGCGCCAGCCTCTTCGAGTAACCAAACAGTGAACATTGAGCGCCCAATGCGTAAGTGATGAAGTGTAATCATGATAAATTCCGTAGCTGATTTAGTTAGGCTTAATTTTGGGTCTAGTGTAATTCAAGTGAATCAAGCCAATGTCGAGAAAATCTATTTTAATTTGAGATCTCAGTTACTTTCTAACTCGCCAAGGTGAGCATCCACTGGAATGAAGCCTACCGATGCATCGCTGTAAGCCCCCGTGGATATTAGCTTACGCATATTTTTTAAAGTCCTATACGGCGAATCCACAATCAATAGATTTGTTAACCAAGCAGGCACGTTTCCGGTCGGGTCGACATGTGCGTAATTCTCTACCAAGACCATGCCATTATTCAGGGGGGTAAAATGCCATTCGGAGGAAGCGTATTGCACCCTGACGATGCCTTTGCGCTTTGGCAGCCGGTCAGGCGTAGCATCGCTACGCATAGAGACCTTGCCATTCGCTTTGTCATAAAACCACTGAACATGTGCCACTATGTCTCTATCTCTGACTGGAAATGGTGCATCATTAATAGAGTGCACGTAGCATTCAGAGGCTGATATTCGCTCGATAATTTCAGCCGACTTACACATCGCAGCCCAATTCGGGCAATTGTCTAGATCCATTACCAACGCCGCTAACTGCCCGGTACTTGCCTCGACTTCCATGATTGATAATATCGCTCGAAACTTTGAACCTGGAACCTTAGTGAGGAATATTTGAATTCCATCTCGATCACGTTTTAGCGTCCACTCAAGGTCAGCGTCTTTCCACTGAGCATTTGCAGTAGATCCAAAACAGGAAAACAAAACGGCTGTCCACGCTAAAGTTAGTGCTAATTTAATCAAGTTTACTGTCACAACGTAGTTGTCAAGGCGACCCATCATACATCACAATACCAAAATAGTGCTTTACACATCAAGAGCACTCGCTTTCGTTATCATCAACATCTTAGGTCCAAATTCTTATGGGAGAAAATGATGCAAGCAAGTTTCAGTAAAATGTCTGACAGTACGGCTGAAGATTGGCAATCGATCATGGGCGAACAAATGGCCTTCTTTACTAAATTACCTGACCGTATTTTAGCCCATATGGAATTGCTCAATGGAGATTACGGCGGTTTCCCCGTCGACCGACTACAGCATAGCCTGCAAACTGCCGAGCTGGCCTCCCAAGCAGGTGAAGACAATCAATACGTTGTATGCGCTTTGCTACACGATATCGGTGATACCTTAGGAAGCACTAACCATGCCGATGTTGCGGCGGCTATTCTTGAACCTTTTATCAGTGACGAAAACTTATGGATGGTCAAACACCATGCGATCGTTCAAGGCTATAATTTCTTTCATCACCTCGGGATTGAGAGAAACATGCGAGAACAATTTAAGGATCACCCGCACTACCAACATACTCTACGATTTGTCAATAACTACGATGACTTGGCGTTTGATGACAGCAAACCAAAACTGTCGTTAAAGCACTTTGAACCAATGGTAAGAGAAGTCTTTGCCAAGCCGCTGAAAAGCATTTACAAAACCGCATTTGAAGTTTAATGAGCATAGCCTCTCTTGCATTAATCAAAGAAGCCCCAAGCTATTAAAATATGTATAAAGGCGAAATATTTAATAGCGTAAGCCATTTAGTTGCGGCCGTTTTCGCATTGGTGGGGGCTTCGGTGCTCGTCACTCTGGCATCGGTTGAAGGTGACATTCTCAAAATTATTAGTTATAGCGTTTACAGCGGAACGCTGTTTTTGCTCTACCTTTCCTCAACCTTGTACCACAGCTTCCAGGGCCGAGCCAAAGACGTTTTCAGACGCTTCGATCACTTAGCAATCTACTTGCTCATCGCGGGCACCTACACACCCTTCGCACTAGTAGCCATAAAAGGAGTAACTGGCTGGTGGTTATTCGGGGTGGTTTGGACATTAGCTGTGATCGGTATGGTTATTGAAAACTTGCCTATTAAAGGCCCGCGCATCATCCCAATTGTGATTTATTTGATGATGGGCTGGGCCTGTGTATTTACACTCGACTCAATGATGGCTGGCATGTCGTCAGTCGGCTTCGGATTATTGATTGCGGGTGGCTTCGTCTACACCGCTGGGGTGGTGTTCTACGTACTCGATCATTGGCTTCCTTGGTGTCATGAAATTTGGCACCTGTTTGTGATTGGCGGCAGTGTCTGCCACTACATTGCTATCTTTCTACTCTAATTCTTAAGCACGGTTAAACGTTAACTGATACCGGTTTATCGTCGGCTATGGGTATATTTTAGCCGGAGCTAAGCACGCGACAACATCAGTATGAGATCAATAACGTTCACCATTTTAATCACTCAACAAGCGACGCTAATCGACCGATAAAGTTGCTCTTAACACCAAACATAGAGACTGTCATCCGGCCATGCGAACTAATTTCCCTGGCCTCGCGGCTAAAACTTCATCATTGGCGATCACCTGCTCACCACTTACAAACACCGCCTTGTAGCCACTTACTGGTTGCAGAAGCCGCTGCCCCCCGGCTGGAAGATCTTGCACCATCCGCGGCACACCCAGCTCTAGAGACTGATAATTAATGACGTTAATATCCGCTTTTAACCCTACCTTTAAACGGCCTCGATCGTGCATGCCCAAATAATCAGCTCCGTCTGCGGTTAACATTTGTACCGCGCGTTCCAATTCAATACTTGGGCGATTCTTAGCTTTGCGATCTCGAGTCCAATATGCGAGTAAATAGGTCGAAAAACTAGCGTCACAGATTGTTCCGACATGGGCTCCACCGTCAGATAGACCAGGCAGGGCCTTGGGGTGATTCAGCATAGTGTAGACGTTGTCGTAATTCATCTCTGTGTAGTTAAACACCGGAAAGTAGATCAACGCTTGTCCATCATCCTCAAGCATTAGGTCGTAAGTCTTTTCCCATACTGAAAGGCCCTCTTTACGAGCTTTGCTGGCAATAGACGTATCATTACTTTGTTCGTAATCAACAACCCCGTTGTGGTCTAGCTTAAATAATTTTTCAGCTAACGTCGGTAACTGCCCGATAATAACGTCAACCATTGGCGGCACGGCCGAGCCTTCGCCGCAGAGAGTAACTGGAGACTCTGACAGCAGCTGCTTTTTGAACACTGGGTCACGCATAATAGCCACCCTTTCCGACAAATTTTTATCGCCAATGGCGATGTAGCTGGGGTGCCCCATCAACGGGTGAAACGTACAATTCAAGCCGCTAACCACGCCGATCGCGCGCGGCGCAACTTGCAGACTAATATCTAAGCCTTCGGCATTCATTCTTTCGCTACCGGCAATAATCTTTAACCAATCATCGGGGGCAAAATCTCGTTGCATCAACGACATTGATCCAGGCCGACCGCCGCTCGCCTTAAAGTAAGCCTCCATGATGCTGAACTCGTGCTCAAAATTATCTTCTGGGCGCGAAATATCAAAGTCGTTAACCGCTTGTAGCACTCCATAGTCTAGGCCTTGAAACGCTTCAGCGATTCCGACTAGTTCTTCCTGAGCGGCTTCACTCGCTGGCGTCCAGTCGCCGTCGGCGGTCTTGTGAGAATCACTTCGACCTGTCGAAAACCCGACCGCGCCAGCTTCCATGGCCTCTCTCACTAATGAGCGCATGGTCGCTATTTCCTGTTGATTTGCGAGTTGATCAAACATCGCCCTCTCACCCATGGCATACACGCGTAATGGATCATGCGGCACCATCACTGCGAAGTCGATAGTGTGTGGCCGTTTTTCAATAGCGTTCATGTACTCAGGAAATGTCTCCCAGTCCCATTTGATACCTTCATGTAATGCTGATCCAGGAATATCTTCTACGCCTTCCATCAATTTAATCAGTTGGTCTCGGTCACCTGCGCGGCACGGCGCAAAGCCAACGCCACAGTTACCAAGCACCGCCGTCGTTACGCCGTGGTTGACTGACGGCATTAACTCCTCGTCCCATGAGATTTGACCATCGTAATGAGTATGTATATCGACAAAGCCAGGGGTCACAATCGCACCAATGGCATCAAAGACCTGCTTAGCATCGCCATTAACAACATCGCCAATATCGATGATCACCCCGTCGCGTATTCCAATATCAGCTAGAAAGGCTTTTGCGCCTGTACCGTCGATGATTAAACCGTTGATAATTTTTAGGTCGTACATAATATTTCCTTTTGTATTAGATCTCTAATGTTCTCTACTCTGCGTTGGCACTTATATTAAGCGTTTGCACTTAATTTATCGGCCACACGAAATACCATTACTAATATTAGGCCGGCAATAATATGCCATGCGCCCCATAAACCCGCGACCACCGTTGCGCCGCCAAGCCCTTCCATTTGAGTGAGCAGAATAACAATACCGAGACCGGCATTCTGAATGCCAACTTCGTAGGTCAGCGATCGGCGATCGGCGATACTTACACCGCCCAAACGTGCCAACATATTGCCGGCCAAGAAAGCTAATGCATTATGTAACGCCACTAATCCAAGAAGACCCGCACCAATGGATACAAACGCCGACCAGTAACGAGCGCCTCCGACCAAGATTAACACCAACAGGCCAACACTTGACAACCACACCAAGGGCTGACGGATTGCGTTGGCGAACCGAGGTAGATAAATATTGACCGTGATGCCTATTGCCAGCTGTAATGCTAAAACAACGGATGTTTGAAGCAAAAAACT
>JAESTB010000284.1 GCA_016763815.1 Arenicella sp. | reverse complement strand
ATTTCTTGTAATGAGAAATTTCTCCCAGGAGTTCAAAGTTCAAACTCATTTATCCCACATGACTTAAAAATCTATTTGGGGTTACCGACTAAGCAAGATAGAGAAGCCATTTTTTCTTATTATTTCTATAGGCTATTACATCGTGTAATGCATTGCCCTTCCTTATACGTCTACTCTGTAAGGATTCAACATCAGGCGAACCTTTGTTGTTTTCTATAAAAATTGAAGGGATTTCTTCTATTTCGATTTTTAATTTGTCTGTTATGTATTTTTCAATGTTTCCATTGCAAGTTATTAGCCAGGCTTTATTCTTGCCAATTCTTAGGCAAGCTTCATTAATTGTTGAGGTTGGCGTGGTGGGATGGTAATTGTTGATGGCGTGTTCGATAACCCTATATACTTCTTCAAAGGTTATGGAGAGTATTTTGATTTTACCGCCCGTAGTAACAATAAGGTCCAATAATTCTTTTATAGGTTCGGTTTCTTCTTCTTTTTGGAAGTCCAGTGCCCGTAAAACAATTGGAGTATCCAGAAAGTAAACTTCATTAGATTGAAATTTAGGTTCGATATCTATACCAGATTCAAGAAAGCTGGCTACTATAGAGCCTATGTATAAGCTTTTGGCTATTTCAAACAATTGGTGATTACCTGCTTCAATGTATTCTAGAAACTGCACATGGTGTATGAAGGTTAATTCAATGTTGGAGCTGTCAATAGAATTAGAATTTTTAAAAAATGAAGAAAGATTTTTTTTGTTCTTGTCTAAAAAGTGAGAGAATGGAAGAATCTCCGATTCGTTTACATTTTCTGATTTAATATATAGAGTAAAGGAGTCTTGTAATGCTTTTGCATTTCTGATTCCCTTTTTGTATTTAATTTCTAAATCGCTAAATGAATGTTTTGTTATCTGAAAGGATTCACCCTGCTTAAAAACCTTAAAGTCGAATTTTCTCTTAGAGCGGTTTGATAGTGATTTAAAGGATGCATTGATGAGCTTGGTGATCATGATACTAGGAATATCTATACCATATTCATCATTGATAAGAGACTTAATGTCGGAGGAATTACCGTGAGTTGCTCCGTTTAAACTGTATAAACTAAGAGCCCTCTTGCATATAGGCACATAAACATGGTTGAACAAATCATTTTGATTTTCTGTTAATGCAGCTAAAAAGCAATAGGCTGTTAATATATTGTTTGATTTATTCACTTGGTAAGTATTGGTGAAACTACTGTGCTTTTTGGTCGATTGAAAGGGGGCCGATATGATATAAATTAATGTTGATTTACTTTAGGAGTAAAGATACGTATTAAGGTGATATATAACTAAATGCCGGTAAAAGATAGGGAGAGCGTAGCGAGATCCAGCCGGAACTAGGTGCTGAGCGTCTGAAAAATCCGGTAAAACGAAGTTCCTGGAGATCTTCCGGAACATCAAAAATCCGGAGAAGGTTGGTGGACCAGTCCGTGGCCGTCAGCTGTACCGGTGAGTAAAATCCGGATTTTATAGTTTGATTTCTTTGAGTCCTTCTGTGAATTTGGCGTGTAGTCTCTCAGATTCAATCTTAATCTCAATTAGGTCTTTGAGGGTGTCGTTTTCTTCAATGGCCGTATCAAGTTGTTTTTGTAATTCGATATTGGCTTTATCGACCTTGACTAGCTCCAGCAGGGAGAGGGTGATAGTTTTAGTTGAGGGTCTGTTTCCGAAACGAGTCTTAAGCTCGCCGAAGAGTTTGTTAATTCCTTGGGATTCGGGATCGTACTCGATTCGCCGGTTGTTGTGTTTGGATTTCTTTGTTTTACTCATGAGTCTGAATTTGGAAGTTCTTTGTAGTAAGCTACTTGAACTTGGTTATCTGTAATATTGTAAGATTTCAGTGTCGATATGGCATCTGAAATGTCTCCTGTGTAAAAGCACTCGTGGTTGTAGAGTTCTCTTATTATTATTTTATCGATGCCGTTTTCGGCAATGTCCTCCTTAATAGCATTCTCATGTATTTTTGTGAGTCCGTCACTAAGGATTTTGACATTTTCTTTAGGACATATTTCGCCTGCGCCACAATTAACATATGTGGTGTCTGGTAGTTTAGCTTCGTCGAATTGTTTTGTGCCGAAAGCAAAGAAGGCTTTAGTCTCGTTGAACAAAGCGGTTTGTTTTTCTTCCATATAGTCTGATAGGTATTTCATGATTCTGAATTATTAGTTTCTTCGATTGCTGTCATTATTGCACCAAAGGTTTTGTGAAACTTGAACTCTTTTAGAGTTCGATGTTTTGCGTAATACTTATCTCGGATTTCAAAGGCAGTGAGATAGATCCCTTCACCGTCAGAGTTATGGGAGTAAGGTTCTCCGCAGACAAATCCTAATTGTTCCTGTGCTAGAGGTGGGACACATCCTAGAAAGTGCCAGTAAGTTTCTTCATTGAGAGAAATCACTTTGCCACCATAAAGAGAGTCGAGACCATCTTGCCAGGTACTTTGACTCATATGTACTATTGAATTGCTCATAATTGATTTTTTAGAATTATTTAAAAAAGAAACCCCGCCCTTTCGGGCGAGGCTTCTCATTTTTTGAGGAGCTCAGGGAGCTGTTGCAGCTTGCTTGTCTCCTAACATCAAGAGGTCGTTGATCACTATTTCAGTGACATAACGCTTGATGCCTTTTTTGTCATCGTAAGTTCGGTTTACCAACCGGCCCTCAATGGCTACTCTGCTGCCTTTGTTGAGGTACTTACCAGTAATTTCAGCCAGTTTACCCCAGGCTACAAGATTGTGCCATTGGGTTTCTGTGACTTTCTCACCTGATGCTTTTTTGTAAGTATTAGAAGTAGCTAGTGACAATTTTGCTACTGTCTTTCCGTCGGTTAGTTCCTTAACCTCTGGATCTGCTCCAAGGTTTCCAATTAACTGTACTTTGTTTTGTAAGTTTTTCATAATCGCTTTTTTTATTATTAATTGATTTTAAAATTTGGTCGCTTTACTTCGCGAACTATCTATGAACATATCAAGGTTTAATGAGCAAAATGTGGCAAGGAGGAACTGGAAGGCAAAAAGCGTAGCGGTTTCAGCCGGGAAATATCCTTGCACATCCTGGAGGGCAGGCATCCCATGTAATGGATGAGCCTGTTTTGAGCATTAACGAAACCTTT
>JAESTB010000283.1 GCA_016763815.1 Arenicella sp. | reverse complement strand
TGCCTGCAGATAAGCACACACCGGAGCGGTTGGCAGCGGCGTTGGGGTTTTTCCAGTCAAAGCCGTGGCTTTATCGGCCGCCGTCGATATCAAATTACTGCACTTTTCGCCATTCAGGCCACAGGCGCGAACGGTCTCAATATAAGCTTCGGTATTGCGGATGGAATGGATGTCCACATAGGAGTCACCCGCCTCGACGTAACAACGGCAGTCTGCTAGTTTGGAGTTCTCTTTTGAGACTTTGCAGGGCAAACTCGGTAGCGGTTGCTTGAGCGTCCCGCTCGGTGCCGCATCAGGCCCTGAATAGTAACAGAGTGCGTAGGTGCTGGAAGAACAAGCCAGAAAGTTAGTCTCATGTAAAATAATATTGGCTGACGCCGTGCCATACTCCGTGGTCCAGAATTGATTTTCAACATAAGGTGCCGGGCAGTCTTCATTGCAGGTGGTGGGCATGCTTTCTGCCCAGACGACTCCGCTTAGGCAAATCAGCAATACCATCAGACTTAACCGCTTAGTAAACCCTCTCTTATGAAAGCATTTTTTATAAGTACTCATTCTGTCCTCTCCTTTATTGAGTCAAGTTATTAATAGTCGTCATTCCCTAGGCTGGAGAATTCAATTAGGGCTCTACACTAGAGATGACTGACCAGTATTGCGTTAGCTTTACTTAGTCCGTGATCTGATCATTTACTGAAGTTGGAAAAACCATAAAAACCTCTGTTTATTTATAGAAAAAATAAGGCCTATCATCCCACTAAAGCTATGAAATTGTTGTTGCGCTAGATGTATTGTCGAGCGAAAATGTATGCTAGAAGAGGTTTGAAAAGCATTTCAATAAACCAAAAGAATCATTAACCGTTTTCCTCACCCAGCGAATTGTCTCGTATTGTAAAAAATAAAGTAAGTAATTGACAAATGTCAAATTTATAATACAGAGATTTACCGACACATGTGGTCTATTTGTCACCGCATATTTTATTCGGGCTTTGAAACCGGCTAAGTTTATTTAGCATATGGCGAGCTCACTATTAAGAAACATCGCCGCTTGTACGTCGGCAATTGACTGCCATTCGGAGACGGATTTTTTCAACGACGCCTGAAATAGATCAGGCTACTGCGCGAATTCAGTTGCCATAGGCTGGGCTCAGGAGACGCGAGAAAAATTTTGGTTCACAAGTCAAGGGTCACAAATTATTCCGTACACTTGGCTGGAGCAAGCTGATTGTCGCGTACTGTTTAGTGAAGCCAAGCACATTGAGATCTGAGATGCCTGCCGACGAACCCGTGACAAAGATGTGGATCTGCGAATTAGTCCCGTTCCAGTTTGACGGCTGATTTCACCTGCCGTGAAGCCAAATAGGCGACAACTAAAGCCCAGATAACGGTGATACTAAGCGCTATCCAGAGTACTCCGTTCCATTGATAATTGAACAGCAGCCAGCCTGCGGCAAAGGCCGCGATGGTTTGAGCGCTGAATATTATAAAGTCGTTGGCTGCCTGAGCTTTGAATTTTTGCTCCTCGGTATAACTCTGCTGTAAAAGTGCGGTGCTGGTCATGAACATAAAATTCCAGCCTAAGCCTAGTAGTAATAGCGCCCACCAATAGTGCATTACGCTCACACCTGAAAAAGCGATACCGGTAACGATGAGGTAGATCACTAAGCCAGCCATAATTAGGCGTATTTTAAAGCCTCGCTTAAGCAGTGCGCCAGTGAGTAATGAAGGTAGGAACATCGCCATGATGTGAGTTTGAATCACGGTTTTTGTTTGTTCGATGCTGTGACCATCTATTTCGTGCATGCTGATCGGGGTGGCGGTCATCACTAATGCCATTACCCCATAACCAATCGCGCCAGATCCAGCCGCTAGAATGAATACTGGGTGTTTTAAGAATGCAGATAAGGGTCGAGTGGAGTTAGCCTTATTGGTATTTATGTTGGGGGAGATATTTTTACAGAGCATGAGTATCACTAGCCCTAACACTAGCATTCCGGCTGACAGCGCAAACGATCCAGAGAAACCAGTGCCAATTAAGCCTTCTCCTAGGCTGCCAATTTCGGGTCCAATGTAGGCGGCGAATAGGTTGGCCATTAACGCTAGCGATAAGCCATCAGCGACCTGTTTGTCGTTGTTGGCGTTTTCGATGATGACGAATCGGCATTGCTGAATGAACGCCGCGTTAAGCCCGATTAAAAAAGAGGCTACTAAAAATAGCCAAAAATTAGCCTGCAGCGAGGCATAAAAAGCCAGCGCAACGCCGCCGAGGCTAATAATTATCCCGAAAGCGAGGCCTGCTATGCGGCCAACACGCTGCATCAACATCGCGGCTGGAATGGCCGCTACGGCACCGCCGATCACCATTGCGCTCATAGGAAGGGTGGCAAACTGGGGGGAGGGAGCAATTTTGGCGCCGATTATGCCAGACAGTAAAACCATCATTGAGGTGATAGCGTAGCCGCACGCCATCACGATTGATAAAAGGTAGATATTTTTTGGCAAGCTCAACACGGTGAGAAACCGTCGATTTTCTGTGCCAGAGCGCACTGTAATTTAGCCACTATTTGGGTTTTTTCTACCTCGGAGTAGGCGAGAGTTTTAATCTTGCCCCATACTGGCTGCGGCCAAACGCTGTCGTGTTTATAGCGAACAATATGGTGTAGGTGAAGTTGCGGTACCATATTGCCCAATGCGCCGGTGTTGAGCTTGTGGCCGTCAAATAGACGCATCATTAGTCTGCTGATGCCCATAGACTCGATGTGTAATTGTTGTTGGTCTTTTGCGTCAAGTGCATACCATTCGCTTACGTTTTCTCTGCGCGGCACTAAAATCAGCCAAGGTAATTCAGCGTTATTCATTAGCAATACTCGCGACAAGGGCAGGTCGCCAATCACAATGGTGTCGTTTATCAATTGAGGGTGGAGTGAAAACATGTGTCTGTGTGTCCGAGTCTGGAGTGATCTTTATCGAGACTGCCATGTCGTTAGCTCACTCGCAAGTAACCAAAACTTGAGTATACTTGGAACCATGAACCGATTAGAAGAAATTGCCGCGCAGATCGAATCTCAATCTCGGCCCCCAGTGCATCTATGGAAGCCGACGGAAGTCGGCATTATCGATATGCGCATTGACAGTAACGGCTTTTGGTTTCATGAGGGTGAGCCAATATTACGAGATAAGCTGGTGGCCTTATTTGCTAGCATTTTATGGTACGAAAATGATCAGCATTATCTTGTGACTCCAGCAGAAAAGCTCTCTATTGAGGTTGAAGATACTCCGTTTCTGATCCATCAGATGGAACGAGTCGATGATACGTGGGTAGCGGTAACGAATACCCATGAGCAGATAATCATCGGCGACGGGCACCCAGTCACATTACGCGAATATCAAGGCCAATGGCTGCCTTACGTTAATGTTCGCTACGACTTGTGGGCGCGACTCAATCGAAGTGTTTATTATCAATGGGTTACCGAGGCAATGGAATCGGCCGGCGATGACCCTGACGAACTTTGGCTGCAGAGCGGCGGTTATCGTTTTCGCTTAAGCACTTAGTTATTCCAGCACTTAGTTATTACGAGTCAGCTAACCAGGGCTACTTTGATTATTAAGTCTCTGGCTATAAGCCCATTTTTGCGTTTGCTTAGGTTCCTGCAAAGCTACCTTTTTTGTTGCTCTAATATCGCTTCTTTGGTTCTTTCATAGCTACTAAAGCGCTCGGGGCCGATTCGGCCGTCCTCCACTGCCTCTAAGATTGCACAACCGGGCTCTAATTCATGCCGGCAATTTCTAAAGCGACAACTACCTAATAGTGCGGCTATCTCGACAAAGCCTTGTTGCAACTGCGAGATGTCTATATGCCATAAGCTGAAGTCTCGAATTCCTGGGGAGTCAATTAACTGGCCTCCACAGGGCAGGTGAAACAACTTCGCTTTTGTGGTGGTGTGAGTGCCTTCGCCAGAAGCGTGAGATAACTCACCAACTTCTAGTTGCGCGTCAGGCAGCAGGGTATTGATGAACGACGACTTCCCCACACCCGATTGACCAACAACAATGCTGGTACGTTGATCAACTAACTCGGGCAAATCATTCAGGTCGGATCGTTGGTGTCTGGAGCTGATTATTTTGCTGGTTTGGTAACCCAGCGCTCGATAGCGTTGTAGCAGGTTCTCAAAGCCTGCTGCATTATCGTCGGTGATTAGGTCGGCTTTGTTAAATACAATCACTGGCCGAATGTTCATCAGCTCGGCCGCCACTAAATACCGGTCAATCAGGTTTAGCTGGGGTGCCGGTTCGCAGGCAATAACAATCAACATTTGGTTAATATTGGCAGCAACTGCTTTTAAATTGCCAAAGTTATCCGGTCTTTCTAAAATTGTGCTTCGTTCAAGCCGACTCTCGATTACCCCAGTTTGGTCAGCTCCAGCTCGCCAGACTACCTTGTCGCCGGCAACTAAAGTGCCTAGGTTTGTCCTTGATACACAGCGATGTACGGCGCCTTGATCGTCGCCTTCTAAGGCTTCAACTTCAAAATGCTTACTGTAGCGGCAAATTATAAGCCCCTGTTGTTCGCTGCTTAATTCGCCTGACTGCTCTTGTCGACTTAGATTGCGTTCCTTCTTGTTTGAGCGGGCTTGTCGTTCTTTTTGGATTTTTTCGGCACGCCATTCTTGTCGCCGATTCAGTTTGCGCTTACTCATGGTTGCGCTTCGTTTAATACAAGTTTTAACTTTTTGCTGCGAGGAAGCTTTTTCAACAAGTACTCCCTAGTGCTAGCATGCGAACGGTTATCACAAGCTTCTTGATACACCAAACGGACCGGTCGCCGCACTCGAGTGTAACGAGCACCCTTTTTATTGTCGGTATTATGTTCGTCTACGCGTCGTTCTATGTCGGTGGTTATTCCGGTATAGAGTGAATTGTCAGCACATTGCAACATGTAAACTTTCCAGGTCATAGGTTCTAGATTAACTTAATTTTGGGTTTATCGCTGAGGGTCACGCGTTATCACAAGAGTAAGTGCTTAATTTGCCGCCATTATAAGTAAAAGCGCTTTGTTTTGGAGAATAAAGAGAAAAACACGATCTTGGATAAAAAATGACCGTTTTTGATTAACAAAAAAACATCAATGATGTATGTTAGGGAGGTTAAACGATATTAATAACAATAATTTAAACCGATAAGTTCGCAATCTTGCTTAAAGCTGTACCTATTTATCGAATTGGCTCTGAACGAGTTGTATCCTGAAAGCCCTGTAAAAATAATAAATATGTCGGAAAAATCCACACAAGCAGCTACAAGTTCAAAAACACCGTCGGAATGTCGAGTTATGGTGATAGACGATAGCAAGACTATTCGGATGACAGCCGAGACTATTTTGAAAAAAGAAGGTTATCAAGTATTTACCGCGACAAATGGTTTCGAAGCTATGTCTGTAATTACAGATACCCGACCTGATATTATTTTTGTTGATATCATGATGCCGAGGTTAGATGGGTATCAAACCTGTAAGTTGATCAAAAATAACAGCTACTTTCGCAACACACCGGTCATCATGCTATCGAGTAAGGATAGCTTGTTTGACAGAGCTCGAGGCCGAGTAGCCGGCTCAGAGCAGCATATTAATAAGCCATTTACAAAAAGCGAGTTACTGGAGGCGATTCATCGATACGTTTAACGGTCGATAACTGCCCCAAGTAAAAGAATCATTGTTTGAATGAAATAAATACCACTAAATATATCTATGTCTAGCAAAACTATTCTGGTCGTCGACGACTCAAAAACTGATTTTTTATATGTCAAAAACATCCTTGATCATGGCGGCTACAATGTTGTCTATGCTCCTTCTGGAAAAGAAGGAGTAGATGCGGCTAAGCGAATCAAGCCCGATTGTATTTTGATGGATGTGGTTATGCCTGAGATGAATGGTTTTCAGGCGACTAGAGCAATTTCTCGTCAGTTGGAAACGGCCGACATCCCTGTTTTGATGCTGAGTTCAAAATCACAGGAAACCGATCGAGTATGGGCTGAGCGCCAAGGCGCGACAGACTATTTAGTTAAGCCAGCTAACCCTAAGTTGTTGTTGAGTAAGCTTCGGGCGTTGCTTGGTTCAGTTAAGTCGTAATACTATGACAGCAATATTATGTCTGGGGCGATTTAACCGTTTTGTGAATGCAATCTCGATTAACGGTTTGATAACAACTCGCCAAGTAATAGAAAATAAACATTGGAATCATCAACAATCAACGACCTCACTAACTAAAAATCATTCGCTTGAAATATAGGCTACTCGAAGATAATGACAAATAACGCGCCATTTGAAGTATTGAATACCATTCGCGACCAAGCGTTGGCCTTGGCTGCGCAAGGGCTAACGTATGCAACTCAATCGGCGGGCATTAAAAACATTGCCTATGTTGTGAATGGCGTTAACTACTATTGCGATGCGCAAGATATAAAAGAAGTGTCGACCTGCGACAATCTTATGGTCGTGCCGCAGACTAAGGGATGGATGCGCGGGCTTATTAACTCAAAAGGCGTACTTTATTCAGTCACCGATTTGAGCTTATTCGCCGGTTATGGGCGCGCAACACAGCCTAAGCGTGGACATCTATTGCTGCTGAACGATGCGGGCCAGCAAAGTGCGTTATTGGTTAACCGGGTAATCGGCTTTAGGTACTTTGAGGGTGCCAAAGAATTCGATAACTTAGATGAAAAGCAGGAGTTGCTTGATGGTCTGAGTTCTTTCGTTGATACCGGGTTTCATGCGGACGGACAAGATTGGTTTCGTTTGAATGTGAGTAACCTTCTTGCGTCCGAGCAGTTCAGAGAGGTTCAGTAAGTATTGTGGCGGTAATCATTGTTATTGGTGTTTACTAGCTAGGGCAAAACATAGGGTTTTGGCTTAGGAGTATAAATAAAAAACAGGCCGTCAGAAAAAAAAGAACGGTAATTATAGAGCAAGTGGAATAGGTGGAAAAATGAGTGACCCGAAACAAGATTACCAAGATGAAGTTCTTGATCTCGACGGCGCCGGAGAAAGCGTCGGTACAGATGATTTACAAGACCTTTATGATGAGGCCGATCTAGATCAGCTGGACGACTTTGATGTCGAAGACGATGGGGTCATTGCTTCAGGTGATGGCGCTCAGAAGGGCGGCAATGAAAAATTATGGTTGTTTTTAACGCTCATCGCATTTGTTCTAGCGCTCATGTCCGCCTCAATACTAGGCCCTGCTGTAACGGCACAAAAACAGCGCGCTGACCATAGCGCCGATGCGGTATCAAAAGTTAACTTGGCAAGTCTAGCGGCAAGTCAAGCGATGACCGAAGTAGGTCGTTTCGAGCCGGTCAATCAGTCAATTGAAGATGCTGGTGCATCGGTCGATAGATTTACAAACTCTAGCGACTTCAGTGCGAAATTAGCAGATACTATTTTTGCTAATGGTTCTTACGATAGGCAGGTGAGTGAATTGTGGGCTGGCTATAAAGCTGCATCGGAGCAATTTTTGGCCAACCAACAAGACGTAACAGAAGTGAAAGAAAAGCTTTTCGCGCTTAATGGTCGTTTGTCGCGAGCCGTAGGCGATTCTGTTGTCTTCGTAGAAGCGGTAGCAAAAGAGGGTCGTAACAAAACTTCCGGAGCAGCAAAAGATAAGTATTTGTTTCTAACCTCTGAAGCATCTAACCTAAACGGTATTTTGAGTCGGTTAAATGGTTCAAATCGAAATTATTTCACCTCAGATAGTAACTTGGCTCAGCTTGCTGATCAGCAAAATGGCCTGATGGTTCGTTTGCAAGAAACCCTGAGTCGTATTGTTAGCAATTCGGCCTCGATTGTCGGCACCGCCGCTACACCACTGCGTGCGCAATATGCAGACCTAGAAGCCCGTGTGCTAGAAGTCGGTGATCGGGCAAGCTCTGTGAACTCGGCTCGTACGGCGCTTGGGCAAATGCGCAGTCAAGGTGTTGTCTTGTCGGAACAGATCCAAACCGCCAGCAACCAAGGCGGCACACTGAAGTTAGTAAGCAACCTTGTAACGATTCTTCCGCTGATCTTTGCTTTGCTAGGTGCTTTCAGTCTGTGGCGCTATAGCCAAGCACAAACGCGTGAGCTTTTTCAGCATGATGCAGGTTTAGAAGAAACGCTGGCTGACCAACAAGAATCAATTCTAAAGCTTCTTGATGAAATGAGCGCGCTAGCCGATGGCGATCTCACTGTAGAGGCTGAGGTAACTGACCAAATTACCGGCGCGATTGCTGACTCAGTAAACTTCGCGGTGATCGAGATGCGCGAACTCGTATCTCAAATTAACCGTGCGTCGATAGAAGTAGGTAACGAATCGGAGCAAGCGGTGAGCAACGCTCAGTCGGTATCGCAATCTAATATCAGGCAGTCGGGCCAGATTTCTGAGGCTGCGACATTGATGCAGCAGGTATCACGGGGTATGCGTGAAATGTCCGAGCATGCTAGTAGCTCTTCAACCATGGCGACCGAATCACTACATGCAGCAGCGCAGGGTGCGCAAGCGGT
Source organism: Arenicella sp. (assembly GCA_016763815.1). Lineage (GTDB taxonomy): Bacteria > Pseudomonadota > Gammaproteobacteria > Arenicellales > Arenicellaceae > Arenicella. Next base: position 4,915 of record JAESTB010000283.1, on the reverse strand, counting down.
ACGTGACACAATCAATGGCATGGATAACATGCGAGAGCAAATTCAAGATACATCTAAGCGTATTAAGCGCCTAGGTGAATCATCTCAGCGCATTGGAGATATCGTAGCGCTGATTGATGATATTGCCGAGCAAACAAATATTTTGTCATTGAATGCAGCGATTCAGGCGTCAATGGCCGGCGAAGCGGGTCGTGGTTTCGCGGTAGTAGCGGACGAGGTGCAAAGTCTTGCTGAACGCTCGACCGAAGCAACCAAGAAAATCCACGAGCTAGTAACGACCATTCAAAATGATACCAATGATGCGGTGCTTCGATGGAGAAAGCAACCCAACAAGTGGTGTCAGGCACCAAGGTTGCTGACTCCGCGGGTAAAGCGTTGGCCGAGATTGAGAGCGTGTCGCAACGCCTATCTAGCCTAGTAGAAGGTATTTCGAAAGACTCAAATGAGCAGGCCGAAACGGTAATCAAAGTATCTGAGAAGGTTGCCTTGATAAGTGATTCGTCGACCGATACATCGCGCAAAGCGCAAGAATCTGCGAACTCCATCGCCAAGCTGCTGGAATTGGCGAAAGATCTCGAAACATCGGTATCGCGATTCAAGTTACCAGCTAGTTAAACGATAGTGACGACGAAATCGACACGATAATTAGACTCTGAAAACGAACGAGTACCGAGACCTGATATGTCCATCTATTCTAATATAGACATTGAAACCTTCAAATGGGTTAAAGGCGAAGTTGAGCTAACGCTTGACAGTGCCAGCACTGAGCTGCAGAATTTTGTCAGCACTGATGATACAGAAAGCCTTTATGGGCTAAGTAACCATCTGCATCAAGTGGTGGGTTCACTGCAAATGCTTGAAATGAGGGCTCTGTCTTCATTGATGATGGAGTGCGAGCTGCTAATTGAAGATTTTACCTCCACTGATAGAAAAATCGGTAAGTCTAGTTTTGTGGTTTTGTTAGATAGTGCTTTTTTAGCGCTTAAGGCGACCTTCGCTCGCATCGAGAATGGCCTTCCAGAGAATCCGACTGATGTTGTCGAGCTGGTCAACCAAATCCGTTCTTCTCGTGGTCTGAAAGGGATCGAAATTTCCTCTCTGTTTTCACCAATGATCGAAATTTTCCCGGAAGTAAATTCCCGAAAAATCCTTAAAGACAAGGCTTACGTTGAAAGAGCAAAAGCTTTGCGTGTGTATTACCAAACCTTTTTATTGCAATGGTTGAGAGATGGCGACGATACCGCGATCGACAAACTTGCGATGGTTATCGATAAGCTATTTCAAATGAGTAGCTTTGGTGTGGTTGCCAGACTTTGGTGGGTTGCCTCGGCTTATGTAGATTATGTAAAGCACAATGATCTAGGTAATAAGCTAGTTCATAGCCGAATTTTTCGTCAAATTGATGACCGCTTCCGTGAGTTAGAGCTGCATGGCGAATCGGCATTGGTGCGAGATCCAGCTGATGAATTAATCAAGATAATGCTGTTTTATACCGGTGTAGGTGAGAAGCGCACCGAGCGCATGGATGAGATTGTTGACGCGTTCAAGTTGCAAGAATACTTCCCCGCGTTAAAGATAGAAGAAGATGCTGTCGACTTTAATCAGCTTGAGGCAAACCTCGAGCAACTCAAAGGCGATGATGACTTACCTTTGACATTAATTCGTCAACTGGTTACTAGTTACTTCGAAACTGAGCAGCACGATAGTAGCGGCTTAGTAGATATGTTGACTCAGCTTGAAATTCTCGAGAAGGCGACAGAAAAGCAAGATGCAGGGATCGTGTATGAAATTTCTGCGCAAGCAAGCGAAGTGGTTCGTGGCCTGCGTCGAGGTTTAGTTCAGCGTGACGAAGACACTGGGTTTCATTTAGCTTCGGCGTTGATGTTTGTCGAAAACAGCATCCATAATCCCGACGATGTCGATAGCAATTGGTTGCAAAACGGGCAGCTAAAGCGACAGGCACTCATCGCGCTTAATAATCAAGAAGAGTTGACTGACTCGATGGACGGCGTTCACTTGTCTGGTAGCGAGCGACAAGCACTATTGGACGTGGTCGGCAGTGAGATCGAAGAAAATTTAAAAGATATCGAGGCAAAGCTAGAAGAGTTCGGCGCTGACTCATCCAAGACAGAAATTCTAAACGGCATCGATGGAAAAATTCGACAAATCCGTGGTGCGCTGCAAGTTCTTGGCGAGCAGAAAGTAGGTTTGCTGCTTAAAATGGCCGAAGAGCAATTCGTCGCCTTAGAAAGTGGTGAAGTGGAGGCTAGCGCTGAGCTTAATGAAGCGCTGGCGATTACGATCGGCACTATGGAAGAATACGTGAAAGGGCTGCAGAATAATCGCACGGGTATGGATTACCTACTTGATCGAAGTATTACCGATCTTGAAGTGGCTATTGGTAAAACTGTCTCCCGCGATGATGTTGAAGATCTGCTTGATGTAGCGTCTGACTCATTGTTCTCGTGGCTGACTAATCAATCCGATTTGGCGTTATTTACCAACCTGAAGTCGAGCTTGCGAGACTTAACAATTTTAGCTAAAAAGACTAATTTGTCTCAGGTTGAGCACCTCGTCAAGGAGCAGGACAGATTGGTGGACGTGATTTCTCAAGAACCAGCATTCTTGACTGACAACATCACCAGCAATCTACAGAACAATATGGCGGCTATCACCGAGCAAATTATCACGCTCTATGGAACCGAAGAAACCGCTGAAGAGCTACAGCAGGATGCTGATTTGGCGTACAAACGATCGGCGATCGAGTCTGATCAAGATGAAACATCCGTGCGTTTCCATGATGACATGGACATTGCGGAGCTCGGTGATGATGTCGTTGAAGAGATTCAAGAAGCCGAACTTGCGACTGAAAATATATCCTCCACAGAAATTGCAAGACTGCATGCCGTAAATCAGACAGAAGCGCTTGTTGTTGATGAGGCAATTTTTGAAGTATTTCTGGAAGAGAGTGTAGAAGTTCTCGAAGAAGCAAATATCCAGTACAAAATATGCAAAGATGATTCTAATGACCGCAATGCTATTAGAGAGCTTAGAAGGGCTTTTCATACGTTGAAAGGAAGCGCTCGTATGGTCGGCCTTAATGACGTCGCCGAGGTGGCATGGTTAAGTGAGTCTTTGTTTAACTACGTACTTGATACCGAGAAACCACTCAGTAGTGGAACCTTGCGTTTTGCACGAGATTCTCTGGATGAATTCCAAACGCAATTGGACGATCGTTATGCCAATCAACACCTAATTGATACCGCTGAATGGGGTCGTAAGACTGAGCGGATCGGCTCTGGTGAAGATGATGTTGATCAAGAGTCAGTTGATGGCGCCCCTGAACTCGATGTGTCGGAGCCGATAGCGGCACATGATACCCCAGAAGCACCGCTCGAGGACGAGGAGATTCCTGTAGAAGAAGCTCCTGTAGAAGAGGGGTTAGAGGTAGTCGAAGCCAGTGATGAATTCGAGATCATCGAAGAGGCTGATCTCGAAGAGGACGCCGACGAAATCGAGATCATAGAAGAGATTGAGATCGCTTCCTCACATGATATAGATGAGCTCCATGATATCGAAGTCTCAGACGCATCCGAGACAGAGTCGGTCGAGTTGGACTTCGGTGATTTTGAACTAGAAGAAATTGAGCCAGAACACGCTGGCGAACCGATTATCGATCTTTACGAGCCTGCCTCTGATGATGAGTTAGCGGATATTCTCGAGATGAATTCTGAGAGTAGTATCATAGAGTTCGCAAACGAAATGGTGCTCGAAGAAGACTCCGTACTTGACCTTTCCAATGAAGAATTAGGCGATGTGTTAGCGGCGAACCCGCTTGATGCCGAGGCGGCTGAAGAACGAATCAACGAGTCCATTGCGGAACATTCGCAAGTAGATGAAGACCATGAGCTCGACGAGCAAAGCAGTGAATTAGAGGCCAAGAGTGTTGCGGACTCATTAGTGAATGATCCGGAGACTCGTGAAATTTTTGTTCAAGAAGCGCATTCTAAATTGGATCAAATTGCCGAAGAGCTAGATAAAGATGTGATTTCATTTGGTGGCGATAAAATGCTATCCATCGCGATTCACACGTTGCGGGGTAATTCCCGCACACTCGGTATGACAGATGTAGCTGCTGCCTATTTAAGCGCGGAAAACCTGTGTCAGGCCAAGTCTGAAAACGGCACAAGTATTACCGAAGAAGAATACACACTTTTACGTAGTCTACTGGATCAGAGCCGTGCAGGTTTCGAAAATCCACTGGATAAATACCCATATTACTATTGGGAGATTAGCGAGTTTAACAAAATTCAACGTGGCCTAGACCTTGCTGCACGAGCTGAGCTCGACAAGCAGATTCAAGCTAAGAGTATTGCGTCAAGTGATGAAAAAATACTGGGTATAGATGTCGACGATATTTTGGTTGACCTAGATGAAGACACTTTTGCAGACTTCGAGGCTCTGAGCGGCGACCAGACCTTGGGCCAAGACACGATAAGCGCTGATGCTATAGAAATTGATTTAGATGGCGATGACATAATCGAGCTAGATCTGACGGATGGTGGTCTCAGTGATTTAGATTTGATCAGTGGCGACGATAGCCCATCTAAAGCAGATTCTGAAAATGAGTCTGACCGCGTAGCCGCCGTGGTTGAAGACCTCGATCCGATTGATGATTTGATCCATGACGCAGATTTAGATACAGATATCGAGGCTGAGAGTGATGATGACTTAAGTGGCTTTGAATCTTCGTTGTCGGCCTTCAAGCAAGCTAAGGCTATCGACTATGACACGATTGAAACTGACTCGGTACAAGGTGAGAGCCTTATCCCAGGTGATTTAACTAATCTTTTAACGGATGAACTCTTATCGCTTGAAGCAGAAAGCTTGATGGAGTTATCTGATTTACAAGAGC